>CASFKH010000067.1 GCA_949295235.1 uncultured Ureaplasma sp.
ACTACTGAAATTTCAATTGATGATTTAAAAAAAGCTTTTAATAATGCAAAACTTCATGCATATAAATCTGTTTCAAATCCAGTTGAAGGCACAATTTTAACTGTAATTAAAGATATTGCAAATGCTGTAAAGAATAAAAACTTTAAATCTATTGAAGAATTGTTTTCATATGTTTGTGAAATTGGAAACGAATCTGTGAAAAAAACAAAAGATATATTACCTGAACTTAGAAGAATTGGAGTTGTTGATTCTGGTGCTTATGGATTAATGTCATTTTTTAATGGGATTAATAAATTTTTATTAGGAGAAGAAATTGAAGTTGAAAATTCTCAAAGAAAAAATACTAATTCAATTATAAATATTGATTCAAAATCTGAGGAAGGTTTTGGTTATTGTAGTGAAATAATTTTAAAATTAAATGCAATCATTGATCCTAATGATAAAAATGATAGTAAAGAAAATTTTAATTTTTCTAATTTTAAAAAACAATTATTAAAAATTGGAGATTCATTGGTTTGTGTACATGATAATGATTTAGTAAAGGTTCATATTCATACATTTAAACCTCATTTACTTTTGAAAATTGGTCAAAAATATGGTGAATTTGAAAAAGTTAAAATTGAAAATATGACAAATCAATATTTAGAAAAACACCAAATTAAATTTAAGGATGGAAACGGATTAATAGTTACTGCTCCAACTGAAGAATTAGCAAATATTTTTAAAAATGATTATTTAGTTGATAATGTAATTGTAACTGAGGATAACCCCCCATCTGTTAAAACATTTCACTCCATTATTAATAATCTAGCTTTAAAAAATATTTTTATAATAATTGACAACCAAAATTTTGTATTGGCTGCAAAAGAAGCAATAAATCTTGTTAAACATAACGTAAATGTAGAAATAATTTTAACTCAAAATATTTTTGATACTTTATTAGCTGTTTCAAATTTTGATAAATTTGCTAGTTTTAAAATAAATTCAAAATATATGAACAAAATTGTTAAGAAAAGTTTATCAGCAATGATTTCTACTGCTTCTAAAAATGCTAATTATTCTCATATTACAGTTAAATCAAAAAATAAAATTGGAATTATTAATAAAAAAATAATTTCTGCTAATAATAGTGCAATTTTTGTATTAAAAGAAACTCTTGATAAACTTATGAATAACCAAAAGAATATTGATATATGTTATTTAATATGTGGTATTAATAGTAGTAGTGCAGTTGTAAAACAATTTGAAAAATATGCTTTAAGTAAATATGGATTATATTGTGAAGTTAAATTTGGTGGTCAAAAAGTATATGATTATTATTTAGGAGTTCAATAATATGATATTAGGCGTAGATGTAATGGGATATGAAAATGAATTATCTCATTCAATTAATGCTTGTAGAGATTTTATTAAAAATTATAAAAATGTAAAAATTATTTTATATGGTGATGCAAATAAAATCATTCCTTTATTGAAAAATAAAAATGAATTTGAAATAGTTCACTCAAATGAATTTATAACTCAAGATAATACTATTTTATCAGCACGTAGAAAAATTAATTCAAGTATGCAACTATTAGCAAATGATCTTAAATCCTCTAAAATTGATGGATTATTAAGTGCTGGTTCAACTCCTGTATTTGTTACTATAATGTATAACACAATTGGATTGATTGATGGAGTTTCAAAACCTGGATTTATGCCAACAATTCCAACAATTTCAAATACAGTATTTAATTTAATTGATGTTGGTGCATCAATTAATGTTAATGAAATTGATTTATCTAAGTTTGCTATAATGGCAAATATATATGCCAAATCAAGATGTGCTAGTCCTAAAATTGGAATTTTAAATATTGGTTCTGAATCTCATAAAGGACCTGAAGTTTTACATAAAACTTATGAAATATTAAAAAATTATAATTCTATTAATTGTATAGGTTTTGTTGAATCTAAAAATCTATTAAATTATTGTGCTGATGTTGTAGTAACAGATGGATTTACAGGAAATATAGTTTTAAAAGCATGTGAAGGAAGCGTTAAAACAATTGGATATTTAATAAAAAACAATATTAGTAAACCAAAAAATTTTTTATCAATTCTTTTTGCTGGTAGATTTTTAAAAAAAGTTTTTAATAAGTTTGATTATAAAAATAATGCTGGTGCTTTTGTACTTGGTTTAAATAAAATTTGTGTTAAAACTCATGGGTCAGCAGATTATAAACAATTTTATAGTTCTTTAAGAATGTTATATAATTCAGTAAATAATTCAATTATTGAAAAGATAAAAGATGAAATTAATAAATTTAATCTTTATTTATTAAGCAATGGTTATTTAAATGAAAAATAATGTATTTAATGTTGATTTATTAACCCAAATTTTATCTAAATTTAATATAAGAGTTCAAAAACTTTCATTTTATATTGAAGCCTTTACTCATCCTACTTATGCAAATGAAAATAATAAAAAATATAATTACGAAAGATTAGAATTTTTAGGGGATGCTGCAATTTCTTGAATTATAACTAATTACTTGTATTCTAAAACTTCAAAAAATGAAGGAATAATGTCAACAATAAAAGCTAAGTTAGTATCTGGTGCAAATTTTACTTCTATTGCAAAAGCATTAGGTTTAGATCAATTAATATTAGTTGGAAATGGATTAATGAAGGATGGAATTTCTGACAAGGTTCTTGAAAATATATTTGAATCATTTATTGGTGCTATTTGCCAAGATTCAGGAATTAAAAAAGCTAGGAATGTAATTGATAAGATGATAATTGAGCCTTTTGAAAAAGGTGCAATATCAACTCATAAACCATATAAAACCATTATTCAAGAAGCATTAGGAAGAACTGAAAAAAATGATATTAAATATGTTCCATTAAATGGTAACAACCATATTCCAAGAAAGGTTTATCTAATATTTAATAATAATATTTATGGATATGGAGAAGGCAAATCACTTCATGAAGCGGAAGAGAATGCTGCATTTGATGCATACAAAAAATTATCTCAATAAAATTATTTTTTATATAATAAAAATACTAAATCCAAATTTTTTTAATTTAAATATATGAGGTTAACATGTCAAATATAAGTTTATTGCCACTGGGTGGTCAAGACGAAAGAGGAAAAAATTGTTTTGTTTTAGAAATTAATGATAGTATTTTTGTTTTTGATGTAGGAATTAAAGTTCCAATTAATGGAAAATTAGGTGTTAGTATGATTACTCCTGATTTTGATTATCTTGCCAAAAATTCAAACAAAATAAAAGGTATTTTTATTGGTTATCCATATTCTAACAATTATGCAGGTTTACCATTTTTGTTACAAAAAATTAAACCAAATACTCCAATTTATTGTAGTAAAATTGGTAAAGTTATAATTGAAACTTATTATGAAAAAAGTGCAAATAAATTTTCAAAACGAAATGTATATGAAGTTAATGAATTTCAAAAACTTGAATTTAATGATGTTTCAATAATTCCACTTAAAATTTGTAATTCAATACTTGATTCACTTGGATGAATTATAAAAACAAAAGATGATGGTTCTTTAATTTATCTTGATGATTTTATGATAAATAATGATAAGACTAACATTTTTGAAGATCATCTTGAAAAAATCAATTCAATTACAAACGGAAATAATTTAGCTTTAATTCCATCAGTCGGAAATGTAGGAAACAACAAAAACTTTACAACTCCAAATCATAAAAATTTAGAATTTTATGAATCAATAATTTCTAATTCATCTGGTCGAGTTTTTGTTGCAATAAATGATCAAGACTCTTACACAGTTATTAATCTAGCAAATATTGCAAAAGCAAAAAAGAGGCCGTTTTGTGTATATGGCTTAACATTTATGAATGTTTTCAGTTATGCAATAAAAAACCATATGCTTAATACAAAAGGTTTAATTTGTTTAAAGATATCTGAAATTTGTAATTCTAATAATGCAATTGTTGTAATTTCATCGATGCAAGATAATTTATTTAAGCTATTGTTTAGTATCGTTTCTGGTTTAAATAATAGTATTAAATTAACTAATAATGATACTTTTGTTTTAGGTACCCAATTAATAAATGGTTATGAAGGTCATGGTGCAAGATTAATGGATGAATTAAACAGACTTGATGTAAATGCAATAACTATACCAAGATCATATTTACCAATGTGTGCTTCTGATGAAGATCATAAAAGTTTAATTGATTTACTTGAACCAAAATATATTTTTCCAATTCAAGGTTATTATAAATATATGGTTAAATTCCAATCTGTAGTAAATCAAACAAAAATTAGTTTAGATAATGTTTATTATTTAGATAATGGTGAAAAAATAAAAATCATCGATGGACAAATTAATGAAAAAAAAGAAATAATAAAATTATCTGAAAATTATATTGGAAATGTTGGTTCAATTGATGTTGGTTCTACAGTAATTTCAGAACGTAAGCAATTAGCAGATTCAGGAATCATTTTCTTAACAATTGCATTAGATTCAAATTCAAATAATTTTTTAAATTTTTTAAACGTTGATTCATATGGTGCTTTAACTGACGATAATAATAGTAAAATATTATTAGAGGATGTAATTTCTCAATTTAAAGAAAATATTGTTAATTGTATAATTTATGACAAATCAAAGAATAAAATTGATACAAAAGAAACAAAAACAATTTTAAAAAAATTCTTTTCAAAATTGTATGAAAAGAAATTTAATAAAAGACCAATTGTCTTACCTTCTATAATTGAAATAAATAATAAGGTGTAGTTATGAAATTATTTAAAAAGAAAAATAAAAAAAATAATAATGAATTAAATTTAGATAGTCCTACAAAAAATATAGGATCTGAATTTGGTTCTAAAAAAGTTAAAAGAATTGATTTTATAAAACAAGATTTTTATTCAAAACCTAAATGACTTTCCATTTTAAAATATGTTGGAATTGGTGTTTTGTATTTAATTTTACTTTTATCTTTTATTAGAGTCCCTTATGTTGGTGCATTTTTTGACTCTGTGTTTTTCTCATTTCTATTTGGTTGAGGAAAATATTTAATTTATATATTTGCTTTTGCATTAGCAATTATTTATTGATTTCCAAATGCATATAAGTTTGTTTGTAAAAAAAGGAATTTAATACTTTATTATCCATTAATCCTTTTTTCATTCAGTTTAGTACTTTCTGGAATTGGTGTATATGTTGATGATTTAAATAATTCTGCATCATTTAGTGAATTTTTTGTTGGTACTCCAAATTCATATATTACTGCATGGCACAATTTGGATTGAGGAAATGTAGATAGTACAAAAGTTTTCTATGCTAATCCTCATGCTTTTGGTGGATTAATTACAATGTTCATTGTGGCATGTTTCAGTTATATTTCTTCTGCTTTATTAATTATTATTGGAATTGTTATATTAGCTTTGGTCATTTTCTTTATGGTTTCAAAGAAAAATAATAAAATCAAAAATCTAGTTAGCAACATTAATAGAAAATTTAAAAAACCTCAAAAAGTTGAAATAAGTAATTATTCTGCAGAAACTAAAAAAGTTGATTTTAATGATGAAAAAGCAACTGATTTACAAAATAATAAAAAAGTCAATGAATCTGTAAATAATAAAAATAACATCAACAATAATAATGTAAAAAATCAAAATATAAATTCAAATGATACATTTAATTTAGCTGCTACTCAATTGTTAAATGACTCTTCTAAAAACACAAAAACTTTTGAATTAACAAATGATAATAACCAATTTAATTTTTCTAATGATATTGAATTTAACAATGAATCATTATTAGATATTAAAAATCATAAATTTGATTCAAGTGTAAAATACGATATAGTAAAAAATTATATTAATTCAAGTGATTATGATGTTGAAAAATATCCTAGAATTGATCAAATATATAACAACTCTCGTGATTATTTACCAATTTTATCAAAAGAACTTAACCACTTTATTTCAACTTTAAGTAGCTACTTTGGAATTAATCAACTAAATTTTAAATTGGTAAATAAAGAAGTAATGTATCAATCTGTTTCTGCAACTTTTGTATTTGAAGATTTAAACATCAATGAATGAATTAATGATAGAAAAAGTGATATTTCTAATAAATTTAAAAATAAAATTATTATTAATAAAATTTCAAATAACAAATTCTTATTTGTTGATGTTATTAATAAAGATGAAGCACAAATTAAACCAATTGTTTCTTTTAAAGATGTTATTTCTGCAATTGGATATAATAACCCTTTCTGTTATGTAATTGGAAAAGAAGGAAATAGAAAATCATTTTACATTAATGGTGCATATGAACCTAATACTATCATTTATGGTGGACAAGGTAGTGGAAGAGCAATGTTGCTATCTAGCGTAATATTATCAGTGTGCCTTTTAAATGATCCTAAAAATTTAGATGCATATATAATTGATACAACAAATAAATCATTGAAACATCTTGAAACTTTGGTTCAAGTTAGAAATAGATATATTTCGAGTGAATATGATGCATTAACTTGTCTTAACAATATTAATGAAAAAGTTAAATTAGAAAAAGATTTATTTTTAAAAAATAATGTAAATAACATTTATGATTACAATTTAAAAAATAAATCTAATATTATTAAACACAAATTTATCGTAATAAATGATATTAATGATATTTTAGAATTAAATAAGGATAAGTGTTTAAAATTATTGGATGAAATAATATCAAATGCATTTAATCATGGAATTATTTTGATATTAACTTCAGCTTCTGTTAATGATAAAACTACTATATTTAATAAATCAATGGACAATATCATTGTGTTAAAACTTGATGATCAAATTCAATCTGAA
>CASFKH010000068.1 GCA_949295235.1 uncultured Ureaplasma sp.
AATAAAAAATTGAATAATTTTAATAAAATTATTAATAATATAAATGATAATATTGTACCAACAACAATTTATAATGATTTAGAATCTTCAATTTTTAATTTAAATCCAAATTTACAAAAAATATTTGAAGATTCTAAAAATGAAAATGACTTGGTCACAATTTCAGGAAGTGGGTCTACATTAGTTATGATAAATAAAGATAAAAAAGTTCGTACAAGATATGCCCCTAGCCCAACTGGTTTTTTTCATATAGGTGGCGCTAGAACAGCAATCTTCAATTATTTATTTGCAAAGCACTATAATGGAGATTTTATTGTTAGAATTGAAGATACTGATACTGATAGAAATGTAGTTGGTGGAATTGAATCACAATTGTCTAATTTGTCATGGATGAAAATTACACCAGATGAATCAATTAGTAATCCTGGAAAATTTGGACCATATATACAATCTGAAAAATTCAACAGATATAAAGATTTAGCTCATAGTTTACTTTCAAACGGACATGCATATTATTGTTTTTGTAGTCAAGAACAACTTGAATTAGATAGAGAAAATGCATTAAATAATCATCAAACTCCAAAATATAATAGAAGATGCCTTAATCTTTCAAAAGATGAAATAGAAGAAAATCTTAAAAATAATGTTCCATATGTAATTAGGTTAAAAATAAATGATAATCAAAATTATGGTTGAAATGATTTAATTAGAGGAAAAATTGAAGTTCCTTCATCCGCAATGACTGATCCTGTTATTTTAAAATCCAATGGAATTGCAATGTATAACTTTGCAGTTGTTATAGATGATTTTGATATGGATATAACTCATGTTTTAAGAGGAGAAGAACATATTAGTAATACTCCTTATCAAATTGCAATAAGAGATGCTTTAGGTTTTAATAATGGTATACAATATGGTCATTTATCTGTTATTATTGATGAAACTGGTAAAAAACTATCTAAAAGAAATAAATCATTAAAACAATTTGTTGAAGATTATAAATTATTAGGTTTTATTCCTGAATCCATTGATAATTTTTTAGCTCTATTAGGATGAAGCTCAAATGATAATAAAGAAATATTATCAATGCAAGAAATGATCAAGAATTTCGATATTAAAAATATTTCTAAATCTCCAACATTTTTTGATTTTAAAAAATTGTTATGAATTGGTAATGAATATTTTAAAAAAATGGATAATGATAAATATATTAATTTTGTTTCTTCATATATTGAGGATAAAAATCTCAATTCGTGACTTAAATCAAACATTCAATCAATAATATTATTATTTAAAAATCAAATCTCATATGCAAGTCAATTAAATGATTTGATTAAAGAACATTTTATTGATTCTCATGTCCTAAACGATGATGATATTACAATTGTTAAAAATAATATGGATGTAATATTATTGTTTAAAGACTTGATTCAATCCATTTCATCATTTAATGAAGAAAAGATTATTGATATAATTAATGATGTAAAGGTTAAAACTGGCAAAAAGGGTAAAGATTTGTTTATGCCTATTAGGTTGTGTTCAACAAATATGTCTCATGGTCCAGAATTGGCAAAAATGATCTATTTTACAGGACATAAAAAGGTAATTGAAAATATTGAAAATTTATTAAAAAAGGAGAATAGTTATGAATAGTAATGATTTAATTGATGTAGCATATGAATGCGTTTTAGATTATTTTAAGGATAAAAAAACTGATTCTACAATTTCGTTCAATGAAATTTGTGAAGCAGTAATGAAAAAAAATAAAATTTCAAAATCTGATTTTGAAAAAATAATTGGATCTTTTTATGTAGATTTAATGCAAGATAGACGCTTAATATACTTAGGAAATGATGCATGAAATTTAAAAGATAGAATCAAACTAGATCAATATTTAAAAAATTTAAATTCATTGTATGATTATGATTCATCTCAAGATGTTGAAGATGGATATGAAAACATGATTCCAAATACAGACGAAACAAAAGACATTATTGATGAATATGACAATGGTGAAGAAGATATTGATGAAAACTTCGCACTTGAAGCGGATTTTGATACTGAAACTTCAGATGACATTGATGACGAATCTGATTCATTAGATGATGATATAGATGCTTAATGCTATGAAAAATTCAATGTTAGTTAATGCTAAAAATGCAATCAATTTAGCTAATAAATATAATTTTGCAATTGCTCATATTAATATAAATAATTTAGAGTGAATTCAATCTGCAATTGATGCTGCAATTTTTGCTAAATGCCCAATTATATTAGGAGTTTCAATGGGGGCTGCAAAATATATGGGTGGATATAAGTTAATTTATAATATGGTCAATGATTACATGAATTACATAAATTGTAGTATTGAAGTTATTTTGCATTTAGATCATGGAAACTATCAAGCATGCTTAGATGCAATTGAGGCAGGTTTTACTTCCATTATGTTTGATGGTTCATCATTACCATTTAATGAAAATATTAAAAAAACTACAGAATTGTTATCTATTTGCCAACAAAAAAACATATCTATTGAAGTTGAAGTCGGATCAATTGGTGGCGAAGAGGATGGAATTTGCACAGATGGGGAAATGGCTAATATAAATGAATGTATTGAAATTAGCAAACTTCCAATTGATTTTTTAGCAGCAGGAATTGGTAATGTTCATGGAATTTATCCAAAAAATTGAAAAGGATTGAATTTTTCATTATTAGAAGAAATAAATAAAAAAACAAATTTACCATTAGTATTACATGGTGGAAGTGGAATTGATGATAATCAAATAAAAAAATCTATAATGCTTGGTATTAGAAAAATCAATGTTAATACAGAATGCCAAATTGCATTTTCAAAAACTTTAAAACAATATTTTGTAGATACTCAGGATTTATTAATCAAGAAATCTTATGATCCAAGAAAATATTTAAAACTCGGAAAGAATGCAATTTTTGAAGTTTGTATAGAAAAATTTAAATTGTTTAATTGTTTCAATATTTATAACAAGGAAGAATAATTATGGGATTATTTGCTGGTATTGTAGGGTTACCAAATGTTGGTAAATCTACTCTATTTAATACAATTACTAATGCTCAAGCACTAATGGCTAATTATTGTTTTGCAACAATTGAACCAAATTTTGGAATTGTAAATTTACCTGATAAAAGATTAGAAATATTAAAAGATATTTATGCATCCGATCAAATTATTCCCGCCACTTTTAAATTTGTTGATATTGCAGGGTTAATTGAAGGTGCTTCAAAAGGTGAAGGATTAGGCAATAAATTTTTATCTAATATTCGTGATGTTGATGCAATTTGTCATGTCGTTAGATGTTTTGATGATAAAGATATAACACATCAATATTCAACAGTTGATCCTGTGAGAGATGCAGAAGTTATCAATTTAGAATTATCAATTTCTGATTTAGAAGTTGTTGAAAAAAGATTTTTTAAAATTAAAAAGAAAGCCGATTCAGGAGATAAAGAATCAATAGTAGAAGTTGCAATTTTACAAAAGATAATAAATGAATTACAAAATGGAAGATCTGCAAGAAATGCAAATTTAAATGATGATGAACTTAAAATTATTCAATCATTAAATTTAATAACATTAAAACCTATGTTGTATGTTGCAAATATTAATGAAAGTGATATTTCAAATCCTGATAAGAATCCACATTATAAATCCTTATTAGAATATGCTAAAAATCAAAATAATGAAATCATTCCAATGTCAATTAAGATTGAATATGATATCAGCCAATTATCTGATAATGATAAGAAAATTTTTATGGACGATCTTGGTCTTGAATATACAGGATTAGATAATGTAATTAGAGGATGTTTTAAACTATTAAATTTATCCACATTCTTTACGTGTGGAAAAAAAGAAATTCATGCATGAACATTTCAAAATGGAATGTTTGCTCCAGAATGTGCAGGTATTATTCATTCTGATTTTGAAAAAGGGTTTATAAAAGCTGAGGTTATCTCTTATAATGATTTAGTTCAGTCTGGAAATGAAAACAAAGCACGAGAACTTGGAAAAATAAGATTAGAAGGAAAAACATATCGCATGTTAAATGGAGATATTTGTAATTTTAAATTTAATGTTTCTAAATAATTATGAAAGGAATCAATATATGGGAAAAGTAGTATCAGAAGGATATCTTGAAATAATATGTGGTCCAATGTTTTCGGGGAAGACTGAGGAATTATTAAGAATACTTAATCGTTTAAAATATGCAAAAGTAAATTATTTAATTTTTAAACCAATTCTTGATTCAAGAAGCAAAGATTGCATTTATTCAAGAAATGGATTGTCTGAACCTGCAATTGAAATTAAATCGTCAGCAGAAATTTTAGAGCACATAAAAAATTATGAAAAAAATATTGAGGTAATTGCAATAGATGAAGCCCAATTCTTAGATCAAGAAATAATTGATGTTTGTTTAACTCTTGAAAGTTTTGGATTTCATGTAATAGTATCAGGATTAGATAAAAATTTTAAAGGCGAACCATTTGGTTATATTGCCCAACTAATGATATATGCTAATAAAATTAGAAAATTAACCGCAATTTGTACACAATGTGGTTCCGAGGCAGATTATTCACAAAGATTAATTAATGGTAAACCAGCAAATTATGATAGTGAATTAATTTTAATTGGAGATAGTGAAAATTATGAAGCAAGATGTTTAAAACATTTTAGTATTCCAAATAAGCCAATTTCACAATCTTGTCAATTATTCAAAAAAAAATTTTAAAAATTAACAGTTTGTTTTGTTAGTTTCTAAAATTTTTTTTAATGTTAATTCATAATTTTTGAATTTTGAATATCATCACTTGATAAATCATCTAGTTCAGTAGTTTTTTGAGTAATATTTTCAGTAGATTCATTTTGATTATTTGTTCCAGAAAAATCAACCTTTTTAGTAAAGTCAATATCCATATATTGTTCATTAATTCCTTTTTCTTGGTTAAAGGATTGATTTTTTAAAAAGGTATCAATAATTTTTATAATTTTTGATTCATTTAAAAATCTAGAACCTAATGCAATCATATTTGAATTATTTTTTCTTGCATTTTCTGCCATATTAGTTGTAAATACTAATGAACATTTTATGCCTTTAACTTTATTGGCAGCAATATTTACACCAATTCCGCTTCCACATAATACTATACCAAATGAGTTTTCATTATTATCATGAACTTTAGTAGCAACTTTAATTGCATACTTTGCATAATTGGCTGATTCTAATGAATGACATCCTAAATTAAAAACTGTATATCCAGAATTGTATAAATGTTTTTCTATAACTTCTCTTACTTTATATGAAGCATGATCTCCTCCAATATATATAATTGGTAAAGTGTTTGCACTCATAATATATCTCCTTTTATAAATTGTAAAAAATAAAAAGAACGATACATTTATAAATATAAATGATCAGTTCTATAGAATGGATTTATTTACAATTTATATTGAAATTAATATACATAAATAAACTATAACATAAAATAGAAATTAAAATTCTAAATTATCATTTTTTAAATTATATCCTATTTCAATTGGAATGTCCTTTTTTATTTTTCCTTCAATTATTGATTCAGCTAATTTATTTTCAATATGTTTTTGAATTCATCTTTTTAATGGACGTGCACCATATTCTGGATCAAAAGCACATTTTGCAACTGTTGCATTCAATTTTTTGTCAAAAGTAACATTATATCCTTCGTCTTTTAATCTATTTGATAAATCATTTAACAATTTATTAGCAATTTCTTGTACCACTTTTTCAGTTAATGTATTAAACATTATTATTTCATCAATTCTGTTGATAAGTTCTGGTTTTAAATACATTGTTAATTCTTTCATAACTTCATTCTTTTTTCCATCAATTATAAGTTGTGCACCAATATTTGATGTCATAATAATAATTGTGTTTTTAAAATTAATTTTTCTACCATGTGAATCTTTTAGACTTCCTTCATCTAATATTTGAAGAAATAAATTTAATACATCAGAATGAGCTTTTTCAATTTCATCAAATAGTATTACTGAATAAGGATTACGTCTAACAGCTTCTGTTAATGCTCCAGATTGTTCATATCCAACATATCCTGGAGGAGCTCCAATTAATTTAGATACAGAATGTTTTTCCATGTATTCAGACATATCAAATCTAATCATTACATTTTCACTATCAAACAAAGCTTCAGCTAAAGCTTTTGAAACTTCAGTTTTTCCAACCCCTGTTGGTCCTAAAAATAGAAATGAACCAATTGGACGGTTTGGATCATTAACTCCTGCTCTTCCCCGTAAAACCGCATTTACAACTAAATCAATTGCTTCATCTTGTCCTTTCACTCTTTCTTGCAATTGTTCTTTTAAGTGCAATAATTTTTCTTTTTCAGATTCTAATATTTTATTCACAGGGATACCAGTTGCTTTTGCAATCACTTCACTAATTTCTGTAGCAGTTACAGAATCTTTAATCATTCTATTTCCCTTTTGTTTTAATTGTTCTTCAATTTGGTTTTTCTTTTCTTCAAGACTTGGAATAATTACATATAACAATTCTGAAGCTTTTGCATATTCACCTTCCATTTTAAAACGTTCTATTTTTGCTCTTGCTTCATCAATTTTAGTTTTTAATTCAATGATTTTATCGTTTTCTAATTTTTCTTTATTTCAAACTTCGGATAATTTTTTATCATTTTCTGTTAATTTTTCCAATTGTTTATCAATATCTTTTAATCTATCAATAGATTTTGGATCTTTATCCTTTTGAAGAGAAGCACGTTCAGTTCTTAAATTAATTATTTCTCTTTTTAATTGATCTAATTCAGCTGGCATTGAGTGCATTTCAGTTTGAACTTTTGCACAAGCTTC
Source organism: uncultured Ureaplasma sp. (assembly GCA_949295235.1). Taxonomy (GTDB): domain Bacteria; phylum Bacillota_I; class Bacilli_A; order Mycoplasmatales; family Mycoplasmoidaceae; genus Ureaplasma. The sequence continues at coordinate 6,896 of CASFKH010000068.1, forward strand.
ATCAACTAAGTCAATTGCTTTATCAGGTAAAAAACGATCTGATATGTATCTTTCAGATAAGTCAACTGCAGCAACTAAGGCAGAATCTGAAATTTTAACTCCATGATACATTTCTCATTTTTCTTTCAACCCTCTCATAATTGTTAATGCTTCTTGTTTATCTGGTTCATTTACATTAACTTTTGTCATTCTTCTTTCAAGAGCAGCATCTTTTTCAATATATTCACGATATTCATTTATAGTAGTTGCACCAATTAATTTGATTTCACCACGAGCCATCATTGGTTTTAAGATGTTTGCTGCATCCATTGCACCACTTGTTTTTCCCATTCCTACTAATTGATGAATTTCGTCAATAAATAAAATTATATTTCCATTAGATTTTTTAATTTGATTAAATATTTGATTTAATCTTTCTTCAAATTGTCCTTGATAACTTGCTCCAGCAATTAAAGAAGATAAATTAAGTTCTCAAATTTCTTTATCTAATAAATTATCTGGAACATCACGAAGAACAATTCTTTGTGCCAATCCTTCTACAATTGCAGTTTTACCAACTCCTGGTTCTCCAATTAATACAGGATTATTTTTTGATTTACGTGACAATATTTCAATAACTCTTCTTATTTCATATTCACGACCAATAATTGGATCAATTTTATTTTGTTTAACCTCTTTATTTATGTTTCTACCATATGTTTCTAAAGGATTTACACCAACCCCATCAGTTTGTTTCATTTCCATACTAATTCCTCCTTATTTAAAAGTCATTAATTATATTTTAGCACTTTTAACACAAGAGTGCTAATTTTTTTAGTTTTATTTTAAATTTTTGATTTTCATTATTTATAAACCTTTAAAAGTCTTTTGAATGAATTATTCAAATATTAAATAATGTTTTTATAAACTAAAAATTGATAGGTTAAAATTTTAATATGAATAAACTTTTTAAATATTTAAAAAAATCCTCAATTTGATTAGATATTTTATTTATTGTTTTTTTAATTTTATTTTTAACTTTTTACATATTAAATAAAAAAGATCATTCATATAATGATGCAAAAACTGCATTCTTAGTTTTATTTATTATTTATGGATCTGTTTTTGTAATTTTTTCTTATATAAATTCTTTTTTAATTTTTCTGAATGATTGAAAACATAAAAAAATTAATAGTGGATGATTTAAAATAACATTTTTAATATTAGGTTTTATTTTAATGTCTTTTTCAAATGCTATTGCTATTTTCTATATTGGAATAAAACTTAATAAAATTAAACAAACTGATGAAACCGAATATATAAAACCATATCCATTTTAGAGTAATACAAATAAACATGATCTAATATTTATTAGATAAATTTGAGTAATACAAATAAACATGATATAATATTTTATTAGATAAAAATAAGTATATATAGAGGTATTAATATGTCAAAAAATAAAAAATCAAAAAATACTTGTTGTTCATGTGAAAACAACAATGAAGAAAAACATGGATTTTGATATAGATTATTCCATTGAAGAAAGAGAAAAAATATTTCTGATTCATGTGATTGTGAATGTGAATATGATAATTCTGAATTTGTCTTTGACACAAAATCATATGATGATGAATTTAAATCTAATCTAAACTCTGATAATTATAAAAATAATTCAACTACAAATTCATTTTTTAAACAAACTTCTACATCTGAACCAATTTTTAATGAGCAAAAAATATTAAATCAAGAACCTATTGAAGAAAAAAAACAATCTTTAATTCCTGAAAATCAAAAACATACTATTGTTACTTTCGCTCAATTTAAAGATTACAATCTTGAACAACGTCGTAAAGACTGACACAAATATGCTGGTCACAATGAAAGACAATTAGTATGTTCATTATGTAAAGATGATGACAACTGAGAAACTATCAAATTAGAAAATGGAAAACACATTTGTTATTTTTGTTGAATTAAAAAACCAACTGAAGAATCAATTAAGATTTTTTCAACTCCAACTGTAAAACCAAAAGCAAACGAAATCCCTGAAGATCAAAAACATACAATTGTAAGTTTAGAAGAATTTAGTGATTACAATTATGAACAACGTCGTAAAGATTGACATAAAAAAGCAGGATACAATTCAAAACGAATGTTATGTTCAATTTGTAAGAGTAAAGACAATTGAGCTACAATTCAATTAGAAAACGGAAAACACATTTGTTATTTTTGTTGAATTAAAAAACCTGTACAAAAGAAAAAGAAATCTAATGCAAAAAAGAAAGTTGCAACAAAAAAATAATTATATAACTCTCTTTATTTAAGAGAGTTTTTTTATAACAATAGAACGTTTTAGATAAAATTAATTTATGAAACCAATTTTAACTCCTAGATTTTTAGATTCTAAATATGGTTATTATTATTTACCAAGCTTTAATCAAAACCAATTAAAATTAAGTGAACATTACAAACATGTATTGTGCCCAAAATGTAATTCTATTTTTAAATTTGATATGTCAAATGAAAATTATCATTATTGTTGCAATAAATGTAATTACAAAATGAAATTTATAGAATATCAAAGAAGATTTAATAATTTAAATTGATCAAGGATAATTAAAAAAGGAATTTCATTATATTCATGAAAAGATAATTGTCCAAATTGTAAAAATTCAATATCTCATATTACATATTGTATAAATAACACATTTGGAGATGAATCTTTGTGTATATTTGAACCAATATTATTAGGTAAGTGCAGCAAGCTAGATGATTTTATTATAAATGTTTGTAATGTCGTCAATATGTTTCCAGATGATAATAACAATTTATGTGCTCATATATTTTGTAGACATTGCGATGCACCTGTAAGTTATAAGGATTTACTTAAATCATTTTTAAATCAACCATCATTTAGATTAGAATATGTATTAAAAAATGTTCAGCTTGCAAATTTAAATATTGAACCAGAAGATATAAATTCACTTTTAGTAAATTTGGAGAGATATTAATGATAAACAATCATATTTTAAAAATTCTAAATAAAACAATATTTGTTAAAAAATATAGATATATTTCTTTAAGTAAAATTGTTAAAAATCTTGAACATTCTAAATATTTAATTGTTGAATTTATTGATTCTAAAAACAATAATTTTCATCATATTCCAAATGCATTTCAAATTTTAAAAACTAATTATGTAAATGTTAATAATTTA
>CASFKH010000069.1 GCA_949295235.1 uncultured Ureaplasma sp.
AAATGAAGAAAATAGACATTATTCAAAAAATATTTTTAAATTAATTAATAAATTATCTAAATCTATTAATGAAAATAATGTATCAATAATTTATCAACAATTTCATTCATTGTTTAAAAAAATTCAAGATAATTTAAAATATTTTCCTAACATTATTCAATATAATGAATTGGTTCAATTATATAATGTTGCCAAATCATCAAAAAAATCTAAATACATTTATAAATACTATTTTATAAATCATAAAATTAAGAAAAACCTTTTCAATTTTGGGATTGATAAAAAAATATTAAACATTAATGACAATAAATATGAAGAATTAATAAGTATATTAAATTCTATTTTTTCATTAAAAATTAATTCATTAAATATTGTTGATGTCATTGAATTTAATAAAATATCATATACTGATTTAAATCAATTAACTAATGAATATGATTCATATATTTTAGATATTGAATTATCTTCAATTGATTATTTAAAAAAACCTTTATTAAATACAACTTATAATAACTATATTGCAAATCAAAAAAGAACTATTAAAAATTTTGATGAACTAATTTGTTCTAATTACATTTATTCATTAAAAAAATGAATTGAAGAAATTGAATCATCTAATAATGAAAAAATTAAAAATGATTTAAAAGAATTATTCAGAATTGCATCATTGAGAGTTCCTCAGCCAATAAATATTACAATTAAGAAATATTATGATTTATTACGCAAATTGTTTCCAATTTGAATTCTTAATCCACTTCAAGTATCTCAAGTTACTCCATGTGAAGAAGGAATTTTTGATTATGGTGTATTTGATGAAGCATCACAAATGTTTTATGAAAAATCATATCCATTAGTTTATAGAGTTAAAAAAAGTATAGTATGTGGGGATGATAAACAATTATCACCAATTGGTAATTTTACAACAAAAACATTTGATGATACTTTTAATAATGAAGATGATAGTGATTCAAATATTGTTTCATTATTTGAAAAAGCTAGTACTTTGTCATGGCCAAATTATCAACTTAAAAATCATTATCGTTCATCAAGTTATGATTTGATAAGTTTTGCAAATGAATATATTTATAATAATGAAATGAAAGTCATTACTAAAAACTCATTTTTTAACAAATGTGTATTTACATATAATGTTAATGGAATTTTAGATGAAAATAATATTAACCAAATTGAAATTGATAAAATTATAGAATTAATTAATAAAAAATATGAAAATCCAAATAATCATAATTTATCATTATTAGTTATTGGTATAAATAATAAACAAACAGAACAAATGGAATATCAATTCAATCAAAATATTTCACATCTAAATCAAAATGCAATTGAAGCTTATAGAAATAAAAATCTTGTCTTTGGATCAATTGAAAACATTCAAGGTTTAGAAGCAGATGATGTAATTATCTCAATTACATTTGCAAAAGATAAAAATGGTAACTTAACTACAAATTTCAAACCTTTTAGTGAAGAAGGTGGAATAAATAGATTAAATGTTGCAATAACAAGAGCTAAAAATGAAATAGTTATTGTTAAAAGTATTTATGCAAATGATGCAATTTCTACTTCAAATACTGATTTGAATGTATTTATTAAATTTATTGAATGATGTGACAGAATAAATTCTCAAACATCAATAATTGAATACATTAAAAATCATAAGAACAATGAATATAAAATATTAAATGATCCTTTTGAAATTGAAGTTTGCCAATTTTTAGATAAACTAATGGATCATAATAAATATAAAATAATCACTAAATTAAATATTGGAACATCCATTCTTGATATTTGTATAATTGATAAAAAAACTGAAAATGTTGTTTTAGGAATTTTATGTGATAATTGCTCATATGCAAATTCGTTAAAAAGAATGGTAGAAAATTTAGATGGTCAAAAATTATTAGAAGATAGAGGTTATCCTACATTTAGAATTACTTTAATTGAATGAAAACTTAAAAATCAATTAATAAATAATGAACTTAGAAATTTAATTATAAATTTATAATAATTTCAATTGCATTACAATTATTGAAAATAGAGTATTACTTTTAGTTATACAATAATTATTCACCTTTTATATTACTTCATTTTTGAGTTTTAAACATTTCAATTTCTT
>CASFKH010000070.1 GCA_949295235.1 uncultured Ureaplasma sp.
AATATAGTTTAAATAACTAATACTTAAAAATGTTTTCACGATGATATTTAGCATATTTATTATTCGGACTCATATCATCAAAATTATGAACATAACAAGGTTCAAAAGTTTTTATATTTAACGATTCATCATTTTCATTATAATAAGGAGATATAATTACAGTTCAATCATCATTAAATGAAAACATACCCTTATCTAATAATTTATGGTGATTTGCACACAATGTAATCCCATTATTAACATCATATTTATCATTTAATGATTCACATGTTGAATATGGTTTAATATGAGCAGGTTCAAGAGACTCATAATTTGTAGAACAGCAAATTTTACATCTTTTATCTCTTTCATATATACATTTTTTAAAAATATGTTGAAATTTTCTCCCAAAATTTGTTTTTTCATCATCATTAATAAGGTCTATATGGTTATCGATTGTTTCATTTAGATATTGTTTTGAATTTAGAATTTCTTCTATTTTCATTTTATTATAATCTGGACAACAATATAACAATTGTTCATAAGCAACTTGTTTTATTAATTGAAAATAATTCACTAATATTTTTGGATCAGTTTTATCAATATTAATTTGGATTAAACATTGTTTTTGTTTAGTGTTCAAACATTTGAATTTTTAATTTTTCACCAGGATTATTTTTAATTGAATTTACTAACCAATTTTTGGTATTTGTATCTTCAAAAAACGCAAGATATGTTTTTTTTAAATGAAATATTTTCATATGCAATTGAAAAACTAAAAATTAAGTCATAATAAGTTTTAATAATTTTTGAATTCTTGCCAAAATATATTGGATGATTAAAAAAAAGTATTTGGATTATAACAATTATAAATCATAGATAATATTAAGGTTAGTTTATAAGGATATTTAAAAGAACCAATAGAGGTAGACATTGGTGCTTATATTTTATTTTTTCAACTAATTTAAGAAAGTTATTCATATTTTTATTATAAATAAAAACTATATTTTATGTTGATAATAAGACAATAAAAAATAGAATAGATTATTATCAATTACCTTTTCTTCTATTACATCTAATATGAATAGCATGTAGATTTTTTATATTATTACTTCCACTTTTTGAAATGGGTATAAAATGATCTACATTTCAACTACCCCTTGAATTTCGTTGGGATTGAACACTTTCATGAGCGCCATAAAACATTACACCCCCACAAATTGCACATAATCTATGATTTTGAAGAGTACAATCTTCTTGTCCACAATTGCAATAATCAGCTTTTAATCACACTTGTTCAATTTTATTATTTAATTTCATTATTCTCTCCTTTTAATCATAAAATTAATTCAATAAAATTAGATCTTCCATTTTTATTTAAATATTCTAAGTTTTTAATTCATGAATTTAATAATTTTTTGTTAAATTCAATATGCTTAATAATTTTATTAATTGAATGAGTATTATGTTTATATTTGATATTTATAAATTTTGAAATTTGTTTATCTATTTCACATTCAGCTATATTTAGTTTATTAGTAAATATTGCTAATAAAACTATTTCTATTCGTGGTTTGGAAATTATAATTAAATTATTATCAAAACAATAATTATTAATTTTGTCTATTATATCTTCATTCATATCATAATCACAAATTATAATTTTTTTACATTTACATTTACATTTATTATTAAACTTCTTTAAATCTTTTATTGTAATAGTACCTTTTTTTACATTGCTAACTTGATTTTTACATGCTTTACATTCACTTATAGTTTTATTAATAAATATTTTTGTTTTTAAATCTAATAATAATTTTTTCTCACATTCACCTTCAACTATATAGGTATATTTAAAGTTATTTTTTTTCATTTACTCAACTCATCCCTTTATCAATATAGGGATCATATCCAAATTCACTATTTAAATATTTTTTTGCAAAATTATTATTAATTCTAACCCCTTTAAATTCAACTAAGGAAACTAAATTAGAGAAATAATTTTCATTAAGAGCTGCAAAATATATTTCATCCTCACGAAGAATTTTTGATGACAATAATTCCATATCATGAGAAGAAAATATTAATTGTGAATTAGTATTAATCTTTTTTGTATGAAACAATTGAATTAGATATTGTATTAATTTTGTATGCAAATTCGTATCAAATTCATCTATTACAAAAACCGAATCATTATTAATATTCATAATAAATAAGACTAATAATTGAATGATCTTTTTTGTCCCTTCAGATTCTAATTCAAATGACATTTCAAATTCTTTATCTACTCCATTTTTAACTAATATTAATATTGGATTTCCATATATATCTTTTTTTAAAAGAATATCATTAATATTTAAATCTAAATCCTTAAAAATTTTTAAAAAAAGATTTTTATTAGTTATTAAATATTCAATATTAAAGTTGTATTGATGTATACTTGGAGTAATATATAAAAATGGTTTAATATTATAATTATCAAATGTAATTATTTTTCTAGATAATTTCAAAAACATTGGAATATAACCAATATTTTGAAAATTATTAATAAAATTAATTAACAAAGTTGGCTTACTAATTTCAAAATTTAATGTGATGCCTTTAAAAAACTTTTTATTATATTCTATGTCTTTTGAGTTTCTAGTAAAATATATGGTTGGTTTTTTAGCATTATTTAGTTCATATGTAGAAAATTGTTCAAATTGTATTCCATCTTTATTAATTTCTAATTCATAACATAAAATTATGTCTGGATTATCATTATCAACTAATTCTAATTTTCATTTGATTGGAATTTCAGGGGAATTATTTAAATTTTTTAAATTTAAAAAGCTATTGAAAAATATAATATTTTGATTATCATTGTTTAATAAATAAATAAGTCATGAAATAGAATGAAGTACTGATGATTTACCTCCGCCATTTGGGCCAAAAATAGCAATTGTGGATAATAAATCATTTTTAATTGGTTTAATCGCCCGCTTTAATGGATGGGCTTTAAAAAATATAGTTTCACTATTATATATAGATTTAAAATTAGCAATTGAATATTTAAAAATCATATTTTCCTTTCAATATTAATATTACATGAAAAATGTAATTTTTTTACACTTTTTAATAAATTTTAGATATTTTATTAATATATAAGGATAAAACCATTATTAGATAAATATTTCTATATAGTATAATAGTATAATAGTTTATATGAAAAACATAGATAATCTTGATAAATTAGATAGAAAAGGACATTATTTAGAATTGATTAATGCTCCATATGATCTAAAAATTTCTATAGCTAAGAAAAGAATAGAAGAATTTATTCTTTTTGTTTATGATCAAGTTGATAAAAAAATAATTGAAAATATACCAATAATAGTTTCTTTTAGTGGTGGAAAAGATTCAACTGTTTTATTTGATTTAGTATGCAAAACATATCAAGAAATGATCGATAATAATAAACTAAGCTCATATATATATATATATATATTGCCTGCATATGCATATGAGATAACATTTCCTAATACATTATTGTTTATAAAATCTTTTGTTAGTGAATATAAAAAAAAGTATAATTTTGTTTTAGATGTATATTTTTCTAAACCAAAGCATGGTTGATTAGATATTCTTAAAAATTATGGTTATCCAATATATTCAAAACAAATTTCAGTTTTAATAAATCGAATTCTTAATAATAAATCTCATAATGGATTAACAAATTGAATTTTTAAAAAGGATACTAGTCGGTTTCATTTATCTAAAAATCGTCTTTTCTTATTAGATAAAAAAATGAAAAAATTTAAATATGATAAATCTTTAATTAATAAAGATTATTTTCCACATCTTGATGATATAAATTATTTTTATTCAGAGAAATGTTGCAATCAAATTAAGGGTGGATTAAAACATCTTAAAAATCCAACCTTTGTTGGAGTAATGGCAACAGAGAGTAATTTAAGGAAAATCTCATGAATAAATTATGGATGTAATATTTTTAATACTAAAAATTTAGTTAGTCGTCCTCTATCTATATTTAAAGCAATTGATATTTGGAAATATCTAATTAAAAATAATATTGATATAAACAAAAATTATGGTGATATATCCAAAATTAAATCATTAAAATCACTTTTATCATCTGACCTAAATTATGATGAAAGAGTTAACAATGATAAATTAATAAATGAAATTTTAGATGCTAGTCTTGATTATAAAAGATTAGGATGTATTGCTTGCCCATATGGAAGTCATATTGAGCAAGAAGAAATTGAATTAAATAAATTGCAATACAACCGATTTGAAATTCTATATAAAAAATATCCTAATTTATATAAAGCTCAGGTTATCAACAATGG
>CASFKH010000071.1 GCA_949295235.1 uncultured Ureaplasma sp.
ATCATATGTATTAATAAGATTATTTAATTTTTTCTTAATCTTTTTTAAAGGAATAATTCCTAAAACTTTTGCATCTTCAGAACCTAAAATTATATTTTCTAAAACTGTAAATTCATCTACTAATTTAAAATGTTGGTGTACCATTCCTAATTTATATCTGTCAGCATCTTTAGCAGATGTAAAATTGATTTGTTCACCATTAATTTTTATAATTCCAGAATCTGGAGAATATATTCCAAATAACATTGACATTAATGTAGATTTCCCGGCTCCATTTTCACCAATAATTGCATGTACTTCATTTTGTTTTACTCTTAAACAAACCTTATCATTTGCAATTATTTTTTTATTTAAGAAGGTTTTTGTGACATCTATCATTTCAATTGCATATTGATTATTGTTATTACTCATATTATTCTCCAATTAATTTGGTTTTGAAATTATCACACCTTTTGATTTTCAATATAATATCAAACCATCAAAAGCAGACTCATTAAATGATTTATCTAATAAGGGTATATTAGGTGCATTTAAGGCAACTTTTATTACACTATGATTATCTTCTCAATCACTTTTATTTAATTCATTTTCAAGATTGAAATTTGCTCTAATATCAACCGTTTCTTTGTTATTATTAAGTCAATTTAGTAATGAATTTAGTTTTTTGTTATCCACTTCACTATTACCAGTAGCTTCATATTCATTAAATCAACTAACTAATTCATCTTGATTTAGAGGCATCATTCTATTTCCACAATTTGGTATGTCAGCATATGAACAAATCAATGAGCTATTTTCAATAATATATTTCTTGTTTTCAGCTAAATCTAAATTTTTATAATAATCAGTTTTAGTAATTACTGAAACATAGCTATTATATAAATCATTTGTATAATAATTTTTATAATCATTAGATTCAGGATTATTTATAGCATCATTACTATTAGGTATTTGAAATATTGAATTAATAGTAGATTCATCAATGTTAGTTTGAGGATCACTAAAAAAATTAGAACTTATTGAAGAAGGTGAATTAGGATCTAAATCATATGATGCTAAATATAATTTTATTGCCCTAATAAAGAACTGATATCCAGCATCTGATATTCCAACACAATTGTTTTCGATGTTTCCTAATGAATGATAACCTAAACCTCCAATTGTTGAATCATTTAATGGCGAACATATATTATTATTAATATTGTTTGCAATACTTAATGTCATTTGGTCTAGTTTTTTTAACGAACTAAATTGAATAATATTATTTGTTCCACCAATTTTAGTTGATCCATTAATTTTTTTATATCCCGGAATTTGTAAAGCTAAATTTGCATTTGTATTTAATTCAGATGCAGAATCAACACCAACAACTATAGTTCGACATGAACGTTGTTTAATCATCCTAACTGCTTGTGTAGTTTGGTCTCCAGCTACAGGCATCAATGCATCAACATTTCTATTTAAAAAATCATTAATTAAGCTATTTCCATCTGTTGTTCCAAATCCACTTGAAAAATTTTGTGAATAACCTGGACCTAAAATAATTTGTTCAATTGGTAAATAAGCTTGGCCATCAGAATTTTTAGAAAAAGGCACAATATTTTCATTAAAAAAATTAACTCCTCTTTGAAGACCACCCATATATCCTGTAACAGAACTGAAATTATCTCCACCATATGTTCCATATGTTAATTTACCATCTTCATCTGATGCAAAATAATATTGATATTCATTTAAAAATTCCCCTAATGCAATACCAACAATAAAAGAACCCAAATCAGTTCTAAATTGTGCAGATGCAACATTTGTAGATCAAATGGGCTGACTAACAGAAAGATCTAATTCATTATTTTTAAAGATTGGTGAACCATATTTATCATCCAATAATATGAATCCAGTTTTATTCATATATTTATAAATTGAAGAATTTTGTTGTTTACTAATAGCTAATGCTTGAGTAATTGGGGCAGTTTGAGTATATCCAGGGGCTAAAATTAATTTTGTGTCATTAACTGCAGCTGCTAAATATGATTGAATTAAACCATCATTTGATGAAGATGTTGGAACAGCAGTATAAGTTCTAATTTCATTAAAAATTGAATTTGAATTTTTAAAATAACCCGCTACAGTTCCTCCAACAATAGCTCCTGCTCCTAATATAACTGAAGGTACAATTCAAAATCATTTTTTAATCATGGAAACCTCACTTGTATATACAACTAAGTTATATTATACATAAAAAATTATGAATTTTAAAAAGTTATCTAAAATGTTAAAATTGTGAATATATGACTTTAACAGGATTAATCATCTTAAATTTTTTTATTTTATTTATAAATACATATTTTTGTGGAAAGATTGTTAAACGTTTTTCTAAAGAAATAAATGATTTTCTTGCATTTACCTTTGGTTTTTTTATTTTTGTTGGATTGTTTCAATTGTTTATATTGCCTATAATGATTATGAATGTATCTGCAAATACCATTTTCTTTACATATTTAACCTATCAATCAATTTTACTAATTATATATATTATTAATTGGCGATGAAGTTTATCAAAATTATTCATATCTTGAAAACAATTCTTGATATCAATAATTGGAATAATAATTGTTTTAACAATTCTATATGGATTTCGCAATTATAAATATACATATCAATATGACATTAATTTAGATAATCTATTAAGATATGGAAATCAATATATACTAAATAGTATTATGATATCATTTGCCTATAAAGCAAATATCTTAAATTTCAATGTTGTTTTAAATAATAGCTATATTTTTATATATGCAATTCTTATTGCATTTGGAATATATGGAATGTATTTTTATGATAAACAAGATAAATGGTACTTAACAATCAGTTATTTTGTAATTGTAAATATTATATCTATTTGTAGTCTAACTATTTTTACTTCTCCAAGTAATGGTAATTGTTGAATATTATTTACAATTTCATTACTTATCTTCAATCATATAATAAATATAAATAATAAAAATTACAAAATTGGAATTGCTAATATAAATTTTATAACTTTAGCATTATTTGCGATTTGCCCTGATAGTTTATATGTAATTATAATGATCAATTTATATTTATTATTTATGTCATATTTATATAAATTTGAAAATGTAATGGATTATAACATTAGAGGAATGTTTGGATGTTTATTAGCAATTTTCTTATTTATAAAATTAAATACAAATAATTATTTAATTTGAATTGGGATATATATATTAATTATTTTCTATATCATTTATTACATAATTAGAAAGACAAAAATTCTTAAACCAATTAATAACTTTTTCAATAACATATCAATCAATACAATTAATTTTTTAACTGCGATTTTTGCAATTAGTGTATTTTTGATTGGTATGTTTATAACTACAATTCCAGGAGATTTTAAATTCAACTCTGCCCCATGAATAATAAGTAATTTTATGAATAAAAATCTTAAATATGGCACTTGAATGTTTTGGTTAATAAATGTTATATATTATCTAATTAATGTTTTAATAGTGATATATACATTTATCACATATAAAAATAAAAAAATCCAAATGTATATTGAAAATATAAGATTAACTCCATTGATTGGAATAAATACAATTACGTTCTGAAATCCAATTTCTACAAATTTTTGATCCTCAATTTCATTTAAAAACTATTATGCAGTATCAAATGGATTTTTAAATTCATTCTCACCTGCCTTTATTAATTTCTGTTATTATTTAATTAATAAGAAAAAATGATCAAAATCATTAAGTATTTTACTGCCAAGTTGTTGTGTTGTTAGTGTTGGACTAATATTACTTAATTTATTGTAGTTATTTATATATAAAAACTATTTATAATATATGTATATTATGAAAAATAAAGAATTAGATCAAGTTAAAAAAGAAATTGAAGAATTAAGAGAAAAAATAGAATATTGGAATTATGAATATTATATTTTAGATAACCCTTCTGTTGAAGATTCAATTTATGATAGAGAAATGCAAAAACTTATTAACCTTGAGACTAAATATCCTCAATTTAAAATTGAAAATTCTCCAACCAATAAGGTTGGTGGGTATGTTGGAGATAAATTTGAAAAAATTCAACATATTCATCCAATGTTGTCTTTATCAAATGCATATAATCTTGATGATTTAAATAAATTTGATAATGATATTAATAAATTAATATTAAGCAAAAAATATGAATATGTAATTGAACCAAAAATAGATGGTTTGAGTATTTCTTTAGTTTATCAAAATTCAAAATTAATAAGAGCAGTCACTAGAGGAGATGGAAAAATAGGAGAAAATGTAACTCAAAATATATGGAATATTGATTCTATTCCACATTTTATAGACTCAAAATATAAAGATATAACCCTTGAA
>CASFKH010000072.1 GCA_949295235.1 uncultured Ureaplasma sp.
TTAATAAACTTATTAAATAATTCTATTTGATTACCTTTTGGACCATCCATAAATATTAAATCAAATTTTAAATCAGTATAATAATCAAATGCATTGATATTTATTAATTCAATATTAGATAAATTTAATAAATCTAAATATTTTTTTGCAATTTTAAATCTTTCATAATTATTTTCTAAGCTTACAATATATTCAACATTTGAATGAATTTTAAATGCAAATGCACTATATCCATATGCTGTTCCAATTTCTAAAATTGATTTTATTTGATACTTATTTATTAAATTAATTATGAATTTTAAACTATCATTTCTTATAATTGGGATTTTATCTTTGATACATATAGATTTTAAATAATCAAGATTATTTTTTTGTTCCATAATTTTCATTTAATCATTTTTCAAATTCGCTTGTTGTTCTATATGAGTATGAGGAAAAAAATTGTTGAGTTGTTGATGTGCCTGAATCTTCACTATTATTTTGATCTTCTTGTGAAGTTGTAAATGAACCTTTAAAATCAGAACATAGTTTTCCATCTTTGTAACCTATTAGAATTCCACTATTAGTTTTTATATCTGATAAATTATTAAATCTTTGTTGTACAAAGCTAACTACTTCATTGAATAATAATGGGAATTTATTAGTTTTTCTATAATATTCAGTTTTTCCATCTCATGTTTGATAAGTTTTACCAGGTTCAAAGCTAAATTCACCTATATTTTTAGCTCATTGATATTGTTTATATTCGTCAGAATTTTCATCATATTTACCACTTGAAATATCAATTTCATTATATTTATTAACCAAATTAGTAAATTCATCTTCATCTTTATAATCTGCTTCAGTTAATTCATCTTGAATAATAAGAACTTCAGGTTGAATTTCTAAATTGGGTATAGATTTTAGACCATTACCAAAATCTCCATTTAAAATTGGTTGTTGATTAGTTTCGGTTACTTTTGATTCAAGATTATTAAAATCTTGTGATCCATATAAAAATTCGTTGTTTTTACTATAAGCTTGACTAGTAATTAAAAATATATAGTTAGGATTATTATATTTGCCAGATATTATGTCAAGATAATTATAATTGGTAGCAGAAAAATTAGTAGCGGAAAGTACTAATTGTTGATTTTCAAGGTTATCAAAATCTAAATTATCTGGATTATAATTAAAAACTTTAAATAAACAAACGTTTTTGGTTGAAGTTAAAGTTGGTAATAATACACTAGTTGCAACAACTCCAGATACAGCTAAAACTGAACCAATAGTTAAATAAATTGCTTTTTTCATAACATTAATTATACAAAATAAGTTATACTTTTAAGAAATTAATATAATAAATTATATAGAGGTAAATATGAATAATAAGAAAAAAATTGATTATTCTAAATATTTTATGCCAAATCTAAATAGTGCACGTAAAAGATTAAATGAATCTAATCATCTATATAATAGTTTTGAAATCCCAACTAACATAGTTAATATTGGACATAACAAAACATATCATATTAGAACTTATGGTTGCCAATCAAATTTAAGAGATAGTGAAACTATGAAAGGGATATTAGAATTATTAGGTTATAAATGAGTTGATGACATTTATAAATCTGATTTTGTAATTTTAAATACTTGTGCAATTAGAGAAAATGCTGAAGATAAAGTTTTTGGTGAAATTGGATTATTAAAAAAAATTAAATTAAATAATCCAAATTTTATATTTGGAATTGCAGGATGTATGTCTCAGGAAGAAAATATTGTTAAAAAAATTATAGAAACCCATGAACATGTTGATTTTATAATTGGTACTCACAATATTTATAGATTACCCCAAATTATTGAAGAAACTCTACTTAATAAACAAACTGTTGTTGAGGTATGAGCAAAAGAGGGAGATGTCATTGAAAATCTGCCTTCGAGCCGTGATTCAAAATTAAAAGCATGAGTTAATATAATGTATGGATGCGATAAATTTTGTACTTATTGTATTGTCCCATATACTAGAGGAAAAGTTAGAAGCAGAAAAAAAGAGGATATTTTAGATGAAATAAATGAATTAATAAAGTTAGGTTACAAAGATATTACTTTACTTGGCCAAAATGTTAATTCCTACGGAAAAGATCTGAAAGATTCAAATTTTTATTTTTGAGATCTTTTAGAAATGATTGCAAAAACTGGTGTAAAGAGATTAAGATTTACTACTTCAAATCCATTTGATTGGGATAATCAAATAATTGATGTAATGAAAAGAAATAAATACATTATGCCCTTTATTCATTTACCTATTCAATCAGGCGATGAAGAA
>CASFKH010000073.1 GCA_949295235.1 uncultured Ureaplasma sp.
AATATTAGTATTACCAATATCGAAATAAATTTTCATGTTAGTTCTAAAATCTTATTAATTTTTTTGTGCTAAATGTAAAGGAACATTAGTTTCATTCATAATTATAGGAGTTTTATTTTTAAATAAAAGATCATATATTTCATCATAATTTTTAATTAAATGAATTTTAATATCTTTTAAGATATATTTTGGTACATCTTCTAAAAATCTTTCATCATCAATTGGAATAAATATTTCTCTAACCCCTGCACGATATGCTGAAATTGTTTTTTCTTTAACCCCACCAATAATTCCAACTTTTCCTCTTAACATAATTTCACCAGTCATACTCAAATTAGTAGATACTGGAATATGAGTTAATGCTGAGATAATTGCAGTTGTCAAAGTAACCCCAGCACTTGGACCATCTTTTGGAACACCACCATTTGGCACATGAACATGAATATCAATTTCACTAAATATATTTGGATTAATTCCAAAACGTTCTGCATTTGCTTTTACATAACCTAAAGCAACATTAACTGATTCATTCATAGTTTGTTCAAGATTACCAGTTATTACAACATTTCCTTTACCTTTAAAATATGTTGCTTCAATTGGTAATAAATCACCACCTGCTGAAGTATATGCCATTCCATTAACAATTCCAGGAATTGTTGATTCATCTTTAATATTAATATTGAATTTCTTTTTCCCTAAATAATGTTCAACTTCTTTTGGGGTAATTAAAATTTCTTTTTTAGCATCTTTTTTTGTTAATTGATCAACTAAATATTTTCTAACAATTGTTTGAATCATTCTTTCTAATTCACGAACACCAGCTTCTTGTGTGTAATAGTTGATAATATGATCAATACCATCATCAGAGAATTTTATATCATCATTTTTTAAATTTGATTCATTTAAAACTCTTTTTATTAAATGAGATTTAGCAATTTCACGTTTTTCATTAGCAGTATAACTGGATAATTCTATAATTTCTAAACGATCAATTAAAGCATATGGAATCTGATTATAATAGTTTGCAGTTGCTACAAACATAACTTTTGATAAATCATATTCTTCTTCAATGTAATTATCACTAAAATGAGCATTTTGTTCAGGGTCTAGAATTTCAAGCATTGCACTGGCCGGATCTCCACGATGGTCACTACTCATTTTATCAATTTCATCCAACAAAAATAATGGATTAATAACACCAGCTTTTTTCATTCCCTTAATAATTCTGCCTGGCATTGCACCTAAATAAGTACGACGATGTCCTCTCAATTCAGCTTCATCTCTCACACCACCTAATGAAACCTTAATAAAGACTTTTTCAAGAGCTTCGGAAATTGATTTTACAAGACTAGTCTTACCAACTCCAGGAGGTCCTACTAAACAAATAATTGGTCCTCTTGCATTTGGATTATTCATTTTGACTGCAAGATATTCAATAATTCTTTCTTTTACCTTTTCAATTCCATAATGATTTTTATCTAATACATTTTTTACATTTTTTAAATCATTATTATCAGTTGATTCTTGTCATCATGGTAGATTTAATAATCAATCCATATATGATTTTATTATCATTGATTCATTTGAATTTAATGCAGTTTCATATTTACTTAATTCAGATAAAATCTTTTCTCTAATATGTTTTGGGTAAGGGAATTTATCTAATTTTTTTCTAATAATATCGCTTTCATCTTCACGACTATTAATTTCACCTAATTCTTCTTTAATTATTCTTAAACGTTCACGTAAATAAAATTCTCTTTGTTGTTTTCCTAAATTATCATTTAGTTTTTTATTAACAGTATTATCAGCTTCAGTTGCAATATCTTTATCAACATTATCTTTAAATAATAGTTCACTAATAAAAAATAATTTTTTACTTAATACATTTGTTTCAAGTGCTAATTGCATTTTTTCAACTTCGTTTGCACCAATTCCATACAAAAAGTTATGAACAATTTTTTGATAATTCTTTTTATTATTGATATCAAGATTTATTGCTTTTTTAAATTGAGTTGGAAATCTGTCTTTATGATATTCAACAGCATATTGAAGATCATTTAAAATATTTTCAACATCTTGATCACTTAAATCTAAATCCTGTTTAATTTCAGAATATTCAATTTGATCATCAACAACTTTATCTAATTTATTCTCATCAATTTTTAATTTAACTGCTTTTATACCAACTAATTCTAACAATAATTCCTTAGTGTCATCATTATAATAATGCTTTTTAATTTTAGCTATTGTTCCAACTTCATTAATATCTTTATAAGTTACAGTTTCGATTTTAATATCTTTTTGACTGACTAAAATGAATTCAGATTCTTCTTCAATAATTTTATTTAATTTTTTTACTGCACTTGCACGTGCAAAAATAATTTTCATTTGAACTTCAGGTAATAATGGCATACCTCTTGAAATTATTAAAGGTAAAATGTTTTTTTTCATTATATTTCCTCCAGATTATATATTAATATTATCATAAAAAAAATATTTTAGCAATCAAATAAATAGAGTGCTAAAATAAGATAAATTAAATATAATTATTTTGTATTTTTTTCATTTAAAGAAATTAATAAATCAATTACTTTATCATTTAATAATTGTTCTTTTATAACTTCAAATTTATTTTCTAATGATTTTTTAATTTCATCAACACTTACATTGTAAACCTTTGAAATTTTTTCTAAATATTCATTTAAATCTTTATCGTCAACTTTTAAATTGTTATCATTAATAATTTTTTCAATAGCTAATGAATATTTTAAAGAATCCTTTGCATTTGATTCAAGGTTTTTTTCAAATTCATCCTCAGACATATTAATCATCTTTAAATATTTTGGAATATTAAGGTTTTGACGAGATAATTGTTGTTCTAAAGCTTGCTTAATACGATATTTTTCACCATCAACTAATGATTTTGGGTATGAAGATAAATTTGTGATAGAAATTATAAAAGTAATTAAATCTTTTGATATTGCATCCTTATAATTTTGATCATATTGAGCTTGAATTTGTTGTTTTATATATTTTTTATATTCATTAACATTGTTTACATCTTTTATATTTTCATGCTTTACAAATTCATCAGTTAATTGAGGAATTTCTTGAGATTTAATTTCATGTAAACTAACTTCAAATACTGCATTAGCACCAGCTAATTCTTTAGAATGATAATCATCAGGGAATTTTACATCGATCTTTCTGTTTTCACCAATTTTCATTCCAATTAATTGATCTTCAAATCCAGGAATAAATTGGTTTGATCCAATTTCAAGGCTAAAATTTTTAGCTTCTCCCCCTGGGAATTTAACATCATCTTTATAACCTGTAAAATCAATAACTGCAATATCACCTTTTTCTAAAGTTGAACCTTCAGGCTTAACATTTACTTTTTTATGATGTTTTAAAATTCTATTTATTTCTTTATCCACATCTTCATGAGATACAGTTTTATGTTTAACTGAATCTATTTTAACTGCTTTATAATCCCCTAATTCTACAACAGGGTATAAATCATATATATAAGTTAATTCAAGATTGTCCATATCAATCTTATTAATGCTAACAGATGGAACTTCAACTAACAATTCATTACCATTTTTAAATTCATTAGTTTGTTCAATTTCAACTCTTGTTGGTTCAATAATTTTATCTAAACTACGAGTTAAAACGTCACCATTGTTTAAATGTTTTATTGCTATATCAAAAGGGACTTTTCCTTTTCTAAACCCAGCAACTGAAACATTAGCAACTAATTTTTTTTGAGTTTCCAAAATCTGTTTTTTTCATTTTTCACTATCTACACAAACTTGAAATTGAACAAATGTTTTTTCTTTTTTAAAATCTTTAATTGTCATACTTTCACCTCATATATTTTAATTATAAACTTAGTTTATTATTTTTTTTAATTTAAACATTCTTGCTTTTCAATATATTCAACAATTTTGTATATTATTTTTTCATCATTATTTAAATTAGAAAATTCAACTTCTTCAAAATTCATAAATTTATTAATAATCTTAACTACTGAATATGCGAATGAGTCAATTGATGAAAAAGGGAACTCAGGAAAATAATAATTTGCGCAACATTCAACAATGTTTGAGCAAAAATTAGCAACAACTTGGTCTTTATTAACAATATTTGCAATTTTATCTAAAGCTAATTTATACTTATTCAAATATTCACTGTCCCGATAAGTTAATGTATTAACAACTACATCATTATTTACATTAAAATTATAAAAAATAAAATTTTTATCAATCCCCTCTGCTGCTAACGAATCAAGAATTAAAAATTTATCTTCATTACTAATTTTATTAGATTGTAATCATAATTGAATTATAGGAAAATGTTTATCACTCAATTGTGATCCATATTTTTGAATAAAAAGCTCAAAAATGAATATATTAAAATTATCATTAACAAAAATGTTACTTAACATTTCATCCATACTCATTTTTTTAACACTTTCATCAATTGTTAAAAATTTTAATTCACGTTTATAGCTAAATAACATATCACTCATTAATTCTTCATAATTAAAAGGGATATATGGTTGGTCAAGTTCTTCTTCAAGTCTTTGAATTGCTAAAACATATTTTTTGTTTTGTCAATCATCTACAATTTTTTTAATTAATTCATCATAATATTTTTTAATATCATCTGTTTCTTCAACTCTTTGGATTGATTTAATATTTTTGTTCATATTTATCCTTTATTATTTTTAATTAATGAATTTAAATAATCAAAGTTCATTAATTTTTGAAATTCATTATTTTCTAATTTATTGATTAATTCCTTTTCAACATTAAGAATAATTTTAACTAATTCATCAGGATAATTAAATTTAGTAATATTTGATTCAAATTCTTTCATATCCACCTCAATTCATGTTCCATCATAATTAATTCTAAAATCAAGATCAAAATCATAATATTTAATAGCAGCTTCTTCAAAGATAAAAGGACAACTAATATTTATATAACCTGAAAAACGGTTGAATTGGTCAATATTAATAATAAAGTTATATCATTCATTGGGATAAAAAAATCAAAACGATTTCTTTTGAATCTTAGAACAAAAACAACGTATTGATTCTTCTTCACTTGTAATAACCCGAGAATTTTGCAAATTTAATACAACTAATTCATTTGAAGAATAAATAACTTTTGGATATTCTCAGATTCGATACAATCATCTTTTATATTTATAAGCATGTACCATTAAACGATCTGATATGTCAATATTTTTTTTCTTAAAATTAATGTTAAAAATCATATTTTTATTATATCTATTTATTCTAAAAAATAAAATGCTTATTTATTATAAAAAATAAAAGAAAATGATTTCTCACTTTCTTTATTTATAACGGTAACTTATTATTCCCCTTGTTAAATCATATGGACTAATTTCAACATCAACTTTATCACCTGGTAATACTCTAATTGAGTTAACTTTCATTTTACCAGATAATGAACAATCAATTGATAATCCATTTTCAAGATTTACTTTAAACTTTGATCCAGGAAATACATCAATTATAGTACCAATCATTTTTATCTTATCATTAGCCATTTCAAACCTCAATCAAAAATATTATAGAAGACGGTTAAATCATTCAACAATATATGATTCATTAATATTTTCTGGCAATTCAGAACGTTCAGGTAATCTTATATATTCAGCTGATTTATTATCTTTATTTAATTTAACAAATTCAGCCGCCGATCTATTTACGTTGCAAATAATTGCTAAATTTTTAGATTTTTCATTAATTTCAATTACATCACCAACATTTAAAATAATTGATGGAATATTAACTTTCTTTCCATTAACTAGAACATGTCCATGATTAATAATTTGTCTTGCACTTCTACGAGTTGGTGCAAGTGCAGCTCTATACAATAGAGAGTCAAGTCTTGATTCAAGAACTTGTAATAGATTTAAAGTTGTAGCACCATGTCTTTTTTTAGCAATTATAAAGAATCTTCTAAATTGACGGTCATTTAAACCATAAAGATACATTAATTTTTGTTTTTCTTGTAATTGTTGACCATAGTTTGATAATTTTACTCTTTTTGATCCATGTTGTCCAGGAGGAGTGGTTCTTTGTTTACCTTTATTAAATTCTTTATTGTTTTCCAATAATGAAAAACCTAATCTACGTGATTTTCTATATATACTTCCAGTATAACGCATATTTTTTTCTTTCCTTAAATATAAAAAAATAAAATGTCACATTAATCCTTAATATTTCATTGCATATAAAAGTTTTCAGTTTATCAGCATACTTACTAACTAAATTAATGGAAATTATGCACTGATTAATATTAATATTAATTTGCTGAGTGACATTTTAATTTTATAATATTTTGATCAAATATAAATTAATTTATATAAAAATATGATTATTTTATTGATTTTTAACTATTAAATAATAAAATATAATCTTTTTTTACTTATCTGAAAGATTACCATCATTTTGAAAAATATTTAAATTATATTCACTATTTGGATCAAAAATACTAGTTTGAACATCAGTTAAATTAATAGTGTTTGAACCATTATTATTGCTATTGTTATTATCATTATCTTTAAGTTTATAAGCAACTTCAGTTAGTACAATTACCCGTACAGAAACTGCTAAAAATGTAAAAGCCAAATTGAAAATTTTTTTGTCAATACCAAGTAATAGGAATAAAAATAAGATAATATTCTAAATTTTTTCTTAAAATCTTATTATTTTGTAAAATTTTTCAACTTTTATCATTTATTTATTATGAGGTAAAAGTATGAAAAATAAAAACCAAAATAAAATTTATA
>CASFKH010000074.1 GCA_949295235.1 uncultured Ureaplasma sp.
TAAAAAGCAGAATGAAAACTTAATCAAGAACTTTCTCTTAATTTTCTATCTTTTGATTTTAAATTTTTAAAAATATCGGCTTGAGTTTTCAGTTCAACTTTATTACCATTTGAATCAACTGCATTTTCAAATTTAAGATCATTATCTGTCAAACATGAATAAATATCTTCAAATCCAGAATTAATGCGTGAAATTTGAGCTAATATTTTTTCTTGCTTATCATCTAATAAATGTGGCTTTTCGCGAAAAATTAAATCAAATTGGCGACTATATTCACTAATTTTAGGATTTTTTAAATATTGCTTTATTTTTAGTTCATTTTTAATTACTAAATTTGAATAATTACTCATTATTTTGGAAAATTTAACAGAATCATTGCTCAACTTTTGCATCCATGAATTTCAAACAGGACTACTTAAATCTTCATTTTGATTATTTGATACATAATTGTAAATTCGATTTGATAATTTTTCAAAATTTTCATTTTCTTCAAGTCAATTAATAAAATTTATTTCATTATCAAAAATAAATGGATAAATTGAAATTAATAGATCCATTTGTTTTTTTCAAGACGAATAAAGATGATCTAATGTTTGGTTTTCTAAAATATCATCAATATCTCAAACATATTTATTATTAGTTTCCATTTTAATTACCTTCTAATTATCAATCCATTTGATTCTAATATATTTAAACACTTATTAAAAATTTTACTAATTTCATCTTGATTTAAGGTTTTTTTATATGATTGAATCTTAATACTTATTGTATAACTTGATTTAGATTCAGATTTATAAAAATCATATAAATTTATTGTTTCAATATTTTCATTAAAATACAATTTATTCACAATGTTATTTAAATTCAAATTATTTGGATTTTCAAATGTAATTTCTTTATAAATTGGATTAAATTCACTAATTGGTTTTATTTTATCAACAATCACTGATTTTGATAAATACAATTCATCAATATTAAAATTAATAATAAATCAATTGGTATTATTTGTAGAATACTTATAATTTGTTTTTAAATATAAAGGATTTATTTGAGCAATATAACCAATTTTTTTCTTATTAAATATTATTTCAAATGCAAAAGGAATAAGTTCACTTAAATTTAATTCAACTGGTTTTATATCAATACTTTTTAAATTTAAACTTTTAACTAAATTATAAAAAATATTATAAGTTGTATATATGTTATTAGCAACATTTTCTTTAGTAATAATATTATTTGCAATTGGAGAACAAATTATTGCATTAAAAATATTGTAGGCATTAATATTATCAAATTGAATTTTTTGAACTTCAAAAATATTTTCAATTTCTTGTTTATGATTAATATTATAAAAAAGTATATCTAACATTTGAACTACAATATTGTGTCTTAAATATTTTCGATCAATAGAACTTGGATTAGATAATTCTATATCATTGTCAATATTAAACAAATTAAATTTATTTAAATTAGATTGAGAGGTTAAATTATATGTTTTTGTTTCAATAAACCCAAAATTAACAAAATAATTCTTGATCTTATTTACAAATTTATAATAATCATTAGAATTAAAATTTTTGATATCAAACAAAATTGAATTTGGTTTTAAATTATTGATGTCAATTGTTTTTAATATTTCTTCTGCAATATCATAAATATTTATTAAATCAAGTCTATAGAAAGTTGGGATTATTTTTTTATTTTCAATTTTATTACCAGTTAAATTTAAGATATCAATAATTTTTTTGTTTTCTAATTCAACTCCTAATATTGAATTAATTGCCTTAATATCAAAATCAATTGGTTTATTATTATGTATACTAAAACTTTTAATGCACTTAATATCACTTATAAATTTAAAAAATGGAAAAATAAGTTTATATGCAGAATATAATGCTATTAAATTAACATTTGATGAAATTGGTTTTAAAAATAAATTTTTTGAGTTTGAATTAATATTTGACAATTTTGCATATTTAATAAATTTAGAATTATTTAAATTGACAAATTCAATATAAATATTTGTCGAATTTTGATCAATTGCATATTTTTTTGATCCAATTAAACCAATTGCTGAAATTATTTCATTATTGTTTTTTACAATAACAGTATCTTTATATAATTTATATTCCTTACTATCAAGAGCAACTAAATTGGTTTCTTTTTTTAAATCAACTATCTCAATTTTACTAACCTTATCTGCATCAAACATATGGATAGGAGTAGCAAATAAATATGTAATTAAGTTTCCTAAATCAACAATAAAATTTGTTGAATGAACTCCTACATTTATTAAATATTTTTTAATACTTCAATCGTATTTAAAATCATGTTTTTCAATTTTAATTTTAACTAATCCATATTCATTAACAGTTATTGAATCATTTTTTATTTCAATACAATTATTGCATTTAATAACTTCAGGGATTATAAGAGGTGTATTGAAATTAAAATAGGTATTTAATTCATAGGCAATAAAATATAAACCATTTAATTCATTTCTGTTACTTGGAATACTTAATTCAAAACGAATATCATTTAAATTAAAATATTCAATGAAATTTGATGAATTCAAATTTTCATTAATTTCAGCCATTATAATTGATTCAAGATCATAATTTGATAAATATTGACTACAATATGGATTTAATTCATTATATCCACATAGCATTCCTTCTGAAACTACTCCTCTAATTTTTCTTTCTTTTATTGTAATCCCATTTGGAAGCATATAACCAATTGGAGCTAATAATGCATATACATTTTTAACTAAATTTTTTGCACCACATACAATTTTTGCTTTCAAATTATTGTTCTGTACAGTACAAATATGAAGGTGATCACTATCGGGATGATCCTCTACCTCAATTATTTTTACTAATTGTAAATTTTTATCAATATTTGAATTATCAAAAATACTTTCAACTTCAATCCCAATTGCATTTAAACCTTTTTGTAGTTGTTCATTAGTAATTGAAGCAAATTTTGGGTTTATTTTGTTTAATAAATTTCTTGATAACAACATAATTGCTCCTATTTTTTAAATTGTTTGTTTATATAAAAATTATTTGTATAAAAATTTCGAATATCACTAATTGAGTATTTTAACATCGCAATTCTCTCAACTCCAATTCCACCAGCAAACCCAGTTGTATTTTTAATATTTGCAAATTTTAAAACATTTTGATTTAAAATACCAGCTCCTAAAACTTCAATTCAACCAGTTTTCTTACAAATATTACATCCCTTTGAATTACATTTAAAACAACTTATATCAACTTCAAAACTTGGCTCAGTGAATGGAAAAAAAGATAAACGATATCTAGTTTTTAAATCCATTTCAAAAATATATTTTAAAAATGAATCAATTAATCATTTTAAATTTGATAATGACAAATCATTTCTAATTCAAACAAAATCAACTTGAGTAAATTGATGACTATGTGTAGCATCATCATCATCATTACGATATACATTTCCATAAGATAAATATCTAATATCAGAATCTTTATTGTTATATATATATTGTGCAGTTGTTGTTGTACAATGAGTTCTAAGTAATAAATTTTCATTTATGTAAAATGAATCATGATTGTTACGTGCAGGATGATCAAAAGAAATATTTAAATGTTGAAAATTAAATTTATCTTCAACAACTTCATTACCACTAACAATATTAAAATTTAATAAATTAAAAAAATTGACAATATCATTTAAAACAATATTTAAAAGATGGTGATTTCCAATTTTTAAACTATTATTAGATAATTCAACATCATTTAAACTATTATTGTTGTTAATATTATTTGAATTTGAAAATGATGCAATTTTGTTATTAAAAATTGATTCAATTGAATTTTTAAATTCATTGATCATTAAACCATATGCTTTTTTATCTTCAACATTTGAAATTCGTTTAATCATAGGGGTTACATATTGTTTTCAAAAAACATTTTTAATCTCTATTGCTTGTTGTTCATTTTTAGCATTATCTAAATTTTCTTTGAATATATCTAATAATTCATTATTTGTCAGCATAATTTACCTTCTTATTTTTAAATATTTTTTTAATAGTTTCAATATTATTGTTAATAAACACATAGTTCACAATAAGGATAGTAATGATATTTAAAATTCCAATTCCAATTAATATTCCACCCGTTAATACATAATAAAAAGTAGAATTATGAATATTAAAATCAATATTTCTATTATGTATTCCAACAAATACACTTCCTACAATTAATAATGATAAACTAAAAATAAATAGGATTAATAATATTAAAAAAATTAATATAATTTTCTTTTTAACATTTTTCATATCATTTAATCCTTTCTATAATTATTAAATAATAAATAATCTAAAGTTTTTTTATGTTTATTTTCTTTTACTCTTTTTTTAATTAATTCTTCAATATTATAATCAATTTTATTGAAGTTCAAGTATTTATCTAATTCAATGTAACTGAATTTGAATTCATCTTCATCAAATTGATTATTATATAAACCAGCAGTCGGTTTTTGATTAATAATTTCAATTGGAATATTTAAATATTCAGAAATAATATAAATATCGGATTTTGTTAAATTAATTAAAGGATATAGATCTCCATTTGAATCAGCAAATTTTGTAAAATAACCAAGATAATATTCATCATAATTTAAATTTGAAACTACTAATCCATTTTTTTCAAATGCCATTGAATATAAAAACATATTTCTCAATTTTGATTTAATATTATTAGCATTCATATTATCATGAATATTAAATTGTTCAACTGTCAAATTCCATAATTTAAATAAATCGATAATTTCAATTTTAATACTTAAAAATTTTTCTATTATTTTAATTGAATTTAAATCATTTGCATTATTTTCAATTGGAAGATAATATGCAAATATTTTTGCATTTGGAAAATATTTGTGAATAATAGTTAATGATAAACAACTATCTATCCCACCTGAAATTCCAATTATAAATGTATTTCGAGATGATTCTTTAATTATATTTTCAATATTTTCAACGATTACTTTTATCTTATTCTTCATACTCTAATTCAATATTATAAATTTTTATAATATCTCCATTCTTGGCGCCATATTTTTTTAAATAATCAAATAGATTAGTAGATTTCATTTTTTGATTAAACCTAATTAA
>CASFKH010000075.1 GCA_949295235.1 uncultured Ureaplasma sp.
AAATTGATAATGAATATAAAATAAATAGTGGGCAATTTATTTAAAACGTTCTATATAATTTAATTTTTTATTGTAAATTATCATCATTTTTAATAGATTTAAATGTAAATATAATAGCAATCAAAACTGTTAATCCAGTTCCTACAATAATATAAATATCAGCTAAATTTGCTTTTACATTACCAATTTTAATATAATCTATAACACTATCCTTTAAGCAAGTATTTGTTTGACTGATTTCCCCACCTAAGGAACGATCAATTATATTTGTCAATCCGCCTAATAATAAAATCATTAAACCACAACATATATAAATATTTGGTATAAACATTATTACCACAAATGCAACAATTACAGGTATTGATTGAATAAAATACACAACTGTGGAACTTGCATTACTTAATTGAGAAAATGCAACTCCAGAATTTAAAATTATTGAATGACAATCATATTTTAGAAAATATTCTCTAATTCCAAAACATGATGTAAAAATTAAAGTTGAAAAAAGAATAAAAAAAATTAACTTTAAAATTATTAATTTATAGTTTAATAAATTTGAAAAATATCTTTTAACATTTTTATTTTTTATTTTTAAAATTTTAGACTCAAATA
The DNA here is from genome assembly GCA_949295235.1 of uncultured Ureaplasma sp. Taxonomy (GTDB): domain Bacteria; phylum Bacillota_I; class Bacilli_A; order Mycoplasmatales; family Mycoplasmoidaceae; genus Ureaplasma. Next base: position 613 of record CASFKH010000075.1, read on the forward strand.
TACATTTGTTTAAAAATGTTTTATTTTTTTGCATATTTTTCAGGATGTTCTTTTTTCATTAATTCAACAAATTCTTCACTAGGTAATTTACCATATTTTTTCATTAATTCAACACATTCTTTATATTCATTTTCAGCTCATTCTTTATCTCTAAATCCCTTGATAACTACAGTTTTATTTTGAAGATTTTTATAATTTTCAAAGAAATTTTTAATTTCATCTAAATAATGATGATTAAGATCATCAAGTGAATTAATATCCTTAAATCTAGGATCACAATCTATTACACCAATTAATTTTGTATCAGTTTCACCAGAATCGATCATTTCCATTGCTCCAATAATTTTTGTTGGAACTTTAATACCAGGTTGAAAAGATTGATTAGCAAAAATTAAGATATCTAATTCATCTCCATCTCAATCTAATGCTTCTGGAATAAATCCATAATTTTGAGGATAAACTTCAGATCCATATAATATTCTATCTACACTAATAGAACCATCTTTACGATTATATTCATATTTAATGTTGCTATATTTTGGAATTTCAATAATTGCATTTAATTTCATATATATACCTCGACAAAATTTATAATATTATTATATTAAAAAAACTAAATTATATTATAATAAAAATATAATATGTGTTGTTCAATTAATATATTAAAATGAGTAAAAATGAGTTATTAAAAATATTATTTCATAACAAAAAAAATGATTTACAAAAAGGCATAAAACCTATCATAATAAATGCAAAGGTTGTAAATATATTTTCAAAACACATTTTAGTTGTTGATATCAATACAAATTATGAATATACTTGCCATATAAATGATATTACTGATTTTAGAGAAATTAGTATTTCATCAATATTTAAAATTGGTCATGTTTATAAATTTATAATTAAAAAAAACAATAATAATTGAAACAATTGTGTTAGTTATAAATCATTGCATCCTGAATGCATTAGATTTAAATATAAACCAGTAAGCACAATTTCACATTATCGAAATTTATATAAATTGTTATTAAATCAAATAAAAAATTATCAGGAGAAATAAAATGAAAAAAATAGCTATAATTTTATCAAATGAAATTAGAGATTCTGACTTATTTATTCCAGTAAGTATATGAAGAAAAGCTAAAATTATTGTTGATTTAATATCAATTGAAAAAAAGAACTCTGTAATTCTAGAATCTGGGGTTAAAATTGGTTGCAATTATTCTTTTGATGAAGTGAACATTTCTCAATATCATGGATTATATATACCTGGTGGTCCTGGTTTATCAAGATTTCAAAAAGAAAATTGACCAGTTAAAAATTCATTTGGAATTGATAAATTACTAAAAACAATTGAAAACTTTCAAAATGATCCAATAAAAAAAATTATGTTAACATTTGAAAGTTCAAAAATATTTGATTATTATAATTTAATAAATGGATATAGAATTGCAGGATATAATAATAAATACGAAATTGATAAATCAATAGATGAAGAAGTTGTTATTCATAATAATTTAATTTCAGTAAAAGGATATTGACAATTACCTCAATTTGCATTAGAAGTAATTGGTTCTCTTCTAGATGATGAAATAAGAGATAAAGTTGAAAAACAATTAGATACTAGTGATTACTAGGAAGAAAGCAATAATATGTTAATGTCTCAAATAAATAATGATTGTAAAGTTGAGATAATAAAAATTAATTTACCAAGTAATATAATTAGAAAATTAGATGTAATTGGTTTGTATGAAGGCTCAAAAATATTTATCAAATCAACTGAGTCAACAAAAAGTGTAGTTATTTTTGAAATTAATAATATAAAATATGGCATTAGAAAAAATGATGCTAAATTTATTTCTGTGAAGAAAGATAATTTATAATGGCTAATTG
>CASFKH010000076.1 GCA_949295235.1 uncultured Ureaplasma sp.
AAACAATTAATTTAATATATTGAAATTAACATATAATTTTTTATGTGTTAATCGTTAAATTATAAATTTGGAGAAATATATGATAGTTTTAGGTGTTGAAACAAGTTGTGATGAAACAAGTATGGCAATCATAAAAAATGATAAATTAATTGCATGTTATACTACAAGTTCTGCAAATATTCAATCAAGTTATGGAGGAGTGGTTCCTGAAATTGCATCAAGATATCATTTAAAAAATATCCATAATGTATTTCTAAAAGTATTATCTGATGCCAATATTAAGGCTAATGAAATTACTCATATTGCTTATACTGACCATCCAGGATTGCCAGGTTGTCTTCATGTAGGAAAGGTATTTTCAAAAACCTTATCTAGCATTATTGGAGCTAAATTAATTCCTATTAATCATTTATATGGTCATATCTTTTCTTCTTATATTGAGTTTGGTGAACCAATATTTCCAATGTTATCAATTATAATAAGTGGAGGTCACACCTCAATTTATTTAGTAAATAGCTATGAAGATATTATTGTTTTAAATGAAACTCAAGATGATGCATTAGGTGAAGTTTATGATAAAGTTTCAAGAGTGGTTGGGTGAACATATCCGGGTGGTCCAATAATTGACAAACATTATGATGAAAATAAGGCTACAATTAAATTTATGAATGAAATGCCTGCTTCTTCTCAATTTAGTTATTCAGGTCTAAAAACTTCAATAATAAATTATACCCATAATTTAAGACAAAAGAATATTGATATTGATCCAATTAGCATTACTAGTTCATTTCAAAAATTTGCAATTAATGATGTCATCAAAAAAGTTAAATTTTCATTACAAAATTATAAAAACATTAAATGTATTTCCTTAGGTGGAGGGGTTTCTGCTAATAAGTTATTAAGAGAGGAAATAAAAAAATTGAATGTTAATCAAATTGATATTCCTCTTTTAAAATATACAGGCGATCAAGCTGCTATGATTGCATTTTATGGGTTAAAATTATTAAACTATTGAAAGGAAAACAATATATATGAATAAAATTTTATTTACTTCTGAATCTGTCGGACCTGGTCATCCAGATAAAATTTGTGATCAAATTTCAGATGCAATTTTAGATAAATGTTTACAAATAGATAAAAATAGTAAAGTCGCATGTGAAGTTTTTGCTTCAAATAGATTAATTGTAATTGGGGGAGAAATTACAACTAATGCTTATGTTGATGTTGTTAAAGAAGCGTGAAATATATTAACCCCATTAGGTTATGATGAATCTGATTTTACAATTATTTCAAATATTCATTCTCAATCATCAGACATTAACCAAGCAGTATTTAAGGAAAATAATGAAATTTGTGCAGGTGATCAAGGAATTGTATTTGGATATGCATGTAATGAAACAAAAGAATTAATGCCATTACCAATTGTACTTGCACATAAATTAATTAAAAAAATTGAAGATGCAAGAAAAAACAAGGAAGTAGATTGATTAAAATCTGATATGAAATCACAAGTTACAATTGATTACACAAATCCTGATAAACCTAAAATTGATACAATGTTAGCTTCTGTTCAACATACTGAAAATATTGATCAAAACTCAATTAAATTATTTATAAGCAAAAAAATGATTGAATTAGCTAATGAATATAATTTAAATTCTGATTTTAATCAAATTATTAACCCATCTGGAAAATTTATAATTGGTGGTCCAATTGGAGATACTGGATTAACAGGAAGAAAAATTATTGTTGACACATATGGTGGAGCTGCAAAACATGGTGGAGGTGCATTTAGTGGAAAAGATCCATCTAAAGTAGATAGAAGTGCAAGTTATTTTGCAAGATATATAGCTAAAAATATAGTAGCTGCTGGTTTGGCCAAAAAATGTGAAATACAACTTTCATTTGGAATCGGGTTACCTGAACCTATTTCAATATCAGTTAATACCTTTGGAACATCAAAATTAAGTGATGATAAACTAATTGATATTATTAAAAAACACTTTAATTTAAAAGTTGATAATTTTATAAAAAATCTAAATTTATTTTCTCAATCTTATCTTCCCACTGCCACTTATGGGCATTTTGGAAGAGAAGATATCAATGTTCCATGAGAAAAAAAAGATAAAGTTTTTGAATTAAAAGATTATAATATTAATTAAGAATATAAGTTTAAGGAGATTTTATGAAAATATTACAAGTAGAAAAGACACAAGTTATTGAATTAGACAAAGTAAGAGATCAATTAATTGAACTTACTAAAACTTATATGGATTTATCTAATAAATTAAATAATAATGAAAATAATAATTAGTTTTTAATTATGATTTTCAACATAATACAGGGGTGTATCATGTTGTTGATACACTCCTATTTTTAATAATATGGGGGTTAATATGATCGAATTAAAAGAATTAATTAAACAATATAAACAATTATCAAATAAGAATGTTAAAATTCAAGGATTTGTTAAAAATAATAGATTTAATGGTAACATTGGATTTATTTCTTTAAATGATGGAACATGTTTTGAAAATATTCAAATTGTGTATAAGAAAAATGATATTTCAAATGTTGATGAAATTGCACAAGCTAGAATTTATTCTGCAATTTTGGTTGAAGGACAGTTATTATTGACACCTGAAGCTCAACAACCATTTGAAATAGTTGCAAATAAAATAGAATTATTAAAACAATGTGATGAGGATTATCCGCTTCAAAATAAAAAACATGGATTAGAATTTCTACGTGATATTGCTCATTTAAGACCAAGAACTAAATTGTTTAGTGCTGTAATGAGAGCAAGATCAGAACTATCTTATGCAATACATGAGTTTTTTCATCAAAATGGTTATGTATGAACTGCAAGTCCAATTATAACTTCAAATGATGGTGAAGGAGCAGGAGAAACTTTTTTTGTAACTACAGATGATAATGAAAGTTTTTTTAACAAAAAAGCTTGCTTATCTGTAACTGGTCAGCTTCAAGGAGAAGCATATGCTCAAGCTTTTAAAAAAATTTACACTTTTGGTCCAACATTTAGAGCTGAAAAATCTCATACTGCAAGACATGCTGCAGAATTCTGAATGATCGAACCTGAAATCGCATTTTGTGATTTAAATGAATTAATGACAATAGCAGAATCAATGATTAAACATATTGTAAAATATTACAAAAATGTTTGTCAATCTGAAATCGATTATTTTTCAAAAGAAGTTGACAATGAAGTTATCAACAGAATTGAATATCTTTTAAAAAACGATTTTAAAAAATTATCTTACAAAGAAGGTATTGAAATACTTGCAAATGCAGTTGCAAATGGCCACCAATTTGAAGATAACAATATCTATTTTGGTATGGATTTAGGTAGTGAACATGAACGTTATTTATGTGAACAAGTAATTAATGGTCCTGTATTTTTATACAATTATCCAAAAGACATTAAAGCTTTTTATATGAAACAAAATTCCGATAATTTAACTGTTGCTGCAACTGATTTATTAGTTCCAGGAATTGGTGAATTAATTGGAGGAAGTCAACGTGAAGATGATTATAATAAATTATTATCTCGTTGTAATGAACTTAAAATGGATTTAGAACCACTAAATTGATATTTAGACCTAAGAAGATATGGGTATTATATGTCAAGTGGATTTGGATTAGGATTTGAAAGACTTGTTATGTATTTAACTGGTATTAGTAACATTCGTGATGCTATACCATTCCCTAGAACTCATGGATTATTAAATTTTTAAATTTATGAATAAAAATTATAAACATTTGTTTAAAAAAGAACAAATTCCCAATTATTTAACAATAATCAGAATTCTAATTGTTCCAATTATTATTCCTATTTTGTTGATAAATTTTGGACCTCAAATATATTCTTTTTCATTTCATGATTTAACAATTTCATTTAAATTAAATATGCTAATAGGAGTTATTTTATTTATAATAGCTTCAATCACAGATGCATTAGATGGGTTTTTGGCTCGTAAATATAATTGAGTATCAAATTTTGGTAAATTTTGAGATCCATTAGCAGATAAGATATTAACTAATTCAGTATTATTTTGTCTAGCATCACCAAATATAAATTTTGTACCTATTTGAATTCCGATAATTATGTTAATTCGAGACATAATAATTGATGGAGCTAGAATTGCTGCTTTAAATAAAAAAGTTATAATTGCAGCAAATTGATATGGAAAAATAAAAACAATTGTTTTAATGATAGCAATTATTATAATAATGTTTATAGGAATTAATCACAATTATGATAATGGAATATATTATTGATTAATTCAAAACTTTATAATGTATATTAGTTTGATTTTATGTATAATTTCTGCAATTATATATATGTATAAATTTTATAAACTTAGAGGTAACAATAATGGATAATTATAATTCACTTAAAGCAACTTATGAATTAAAAAATGCATTTATAGCAATATTATCTCATCAATTTAATTCAATTAGAATTGATTCAAATTTAATTGAAGAACCTAATATAGAAAATTATTGTGAATTTTTAAAAAATAATAATTTTGACATCTATTCTGGATTAATATTTGAAAAACTCAGTATCGATCAAAATAATCAATTGATATTAATTCAAGAGATAAAAAAAGAAAAATATTCAGTTGACAGTTTAAATAAAATAGAAGATAAATTATTTTTTAGTTTAAAAAGTGCAACTGATTTTATAGAAATGCTTTATCTTGAATTAGAACAAA
>CASFKH010000077.1 GCA_949295235.1 uncultured Ureaplasma sp.
ACAAAATATAAAAATAAATCATTTATTTCATGAATAAATCTTAAATTATGAAAAATAAATTCATTTAATTTATTCTTAAGTATTTTTAAATCAGATTTAGATGTAGTTGAATTTAAATATTTTGATTTAATAATATTAAAAATATTTCTTTCAATTTTTTTATTTATCGATTTAAATCAAATCTTATAAAATCATCAAAAATATTTAATTTGATAAGTTTTAAGTTCCTTGAATTGGAGAGAAATAAAATAATCTAATAAATCATTTTTGGAAATTTTATCTTTTTTAATTATTTTTTTGAATAAAAAATTATCAAATGAAGAAAGATATTTTTCAATTGAATAATTTTTAGTATTATCTAAATCTAAAAATTCTTTAATAATTGTTTTATTTATCATAATATTCTACATTTTATCATAGGCATCAATACCTAAAAGTTCTAATGCATTTTTTAGAATTATTTTTATTGAACTAATAAGAGATAATCTTTGCTTAGAAATTAAAGGATTTTTTTCATCAATTATTAATACTGAACCATAATAACTATGAAATAATTTTGCTAAATTGTATACATAATTTGCAATTTTATGAGGTTCATAGGTATATGCAGAATTATATATAATATTTTTAAAATTCATAATTTGACCAATTATTTCTTTTTCAATATCTAAATTTAGATCATTGAATGAAATTGAACCAATTTCATATTTAAAATTAGTTTTACTTAAAATGCTAAAACATCTTGCATGAGCATATTGAACATAATAAATTGGATTATTATTATCCTTTTTTAAAGCAATATCAATATCAATATCAATTTGAGTATTAGGAGCTGAAGAGATCATAAATCATCTTACTGCATCCTTTCCTAAAATTGAAACTATATCTTTAATAGTCAATGAAGTTCCAGTTCTTTTAGACATTTTAAATTCTTCACCATTTTTTAATAATTTTACATTTTGTAATGTAATAATATCAATAACATCACGACTATATCCTAAAGCCACTAAAGATCCCTTAAGTCTATTTATGTATCCACAATGATCTGCACCTCATACATCAATTAACTTATCAGGTTTTGGATTACGATTTAATTTAATATCATGATATGCAATATCGGGCATAAAATATGTTGTTGATTTATCTGATTTTATTAATACTCTATCTTTATCATCTCCATATTTTGTTGTTTTTAATCATATTGCACCATTTAGTTCATATACATCATCACCTAATTTTTTAATTGTTTTTTCAATTATTGAGTTTTTGTGTGTATCTTGTTCACTATGATATATTTCAATATTTACTCCAATTGAAGCTAAATCATATTTAATAATATCCAAAAAGAAGTTTCTTGCAAAATTTCGAATTATTTCTCTATTTTCAATATCTGAAATTATAAAATCAGAATTAATATCAACATTTAAAAATTTGTCTTGATAGATATTTTTAAGTTCGTTTGCAGCATCAATTATTTCATTGCCATGATAACTATCTTCAGGTAAATTAATATCAATATTAAATAATTGTTTATATCTAACTAATACTGAAGAGGCTAAAATATTCATTTGGTTTCCAACATCATTTACTAGATATTCAGTAATTACCTTAATCCCAATTTTAGAAGTAATAGTCGCCAATACATTACCAAAAACTGCATTTCTTGCATGACCAACATGAAGATAACCAGTAGGGTTTGCAGAAACATACTCAATATTATAAATTTTGTCTGATTTTTCAAAAATTGGAAACTTATCATTTTGACTATGTATTTGGTCAAATAAATTTTTAATATTATCATTATTAAGATAAAAATTAATAAATCCAGGTTCTACAACTTCTATTTTTGAAAATATTTGTGGATTAATATTAGAAACAATTTCATTTGCAATTTGAAGAGGAGTTTTAATTTCACCTCATGGTTTTACTTTTTTTAACATTAAAGCAACATTAGAGCTATAATCTCCAAATTTAATTAGTTTTGTTTTTTCAACATTAAATTTAACTTCTGGATAAGATAGAATTTGTAAAGCATGTTTTATTAAAGTTTCAATTTTTTTATTCATATATACACTCCAATTTATCGTTGGCTATTTCCTTTTAGTTCAAATTTAAGTTTATATAAGCTTTTTATGAGATCAATTAGCTTAAATATATCTTTCTTAAAAGCATCATTTCTTCCATTATTAATTATATTATTTAAATAATATTTTTTTAATTCTTCAATATCATATTGGCTAATGAAATATGTTGTAAGATTATTTTTGTATCTATATTCTAAAATTGGTATTAAATATTGAACATGATAATATTGACTAAACTGTTCACTACCAATATTATCAATTAATAATATTGAATAAGTTTTTAATTTTTGTATATATTCATATAATTCATCGCTATCAGGTTTAGATTTTATATAAATAATAAATTCACAAATATCAATATAATTTACATAAATTTTATTATTTGTCAATTTATTTAAAAAAGCTGACATTATATATGATTTGCCCACTCCTGTATTGCCATATAAATAAATACCATTATATTGTTCAGATTTAATTTGAGCAATTAGTGATTTTATTAATGGACCTCTTGAAGATGGTTCAATTTTTATGTCAATATTTTTAGGATTAAATAATAATAAATATGATTCAAGTGAATTATTAATTCCATAATAAAACTTAGAATTATTAGATAACTGTTTTTCAAATTTTGGACAATTATTTCAAACAAATTCAATATCTCCATTTTTGTTGCGAAAAAAATCAATATGTAATTTTTCAACACTACTACATTGATTTTCATCTAATTGTTTACAAGCCAAATTTGTATTTTCATACAACAATAAATTAGATATATTATTTTTAATTTCAGAATCTGTCATTTTAAGTTCTTCTACAATATCTAGATTTTTAAATTTTGAAATTAATTCATTAATCTTATTGTCTATATTTTTCATAATTTTCTCTATTCAATCTCTTTTCAAATTAATGATATATTGTCATCATTAACAGGAGTTTTATTAATTGAGTTTAAATATTCAGAATTTGCAGTTAATGAATTTATTGGTTTAACATTAGCATTTACATCTCTTAAATATTTAACAACATTTACTAATGAATTAATAGATAAATTATTAATACTATTAGCAACTTTTTCAATATATTTAGGAACTAAATTTCCACCATTATGAAATAATGAATAATCTACAATACAATTAATAATTGAATCATGTAAATTATATTTTTTTCTTAAATTAGATAATAAATGAATTAAGTCGGGTCCTAATTCATTTTTTGTAATTGATAATATATAATTCTCAGAATTAAAAGTATTGTAGTCATTATAAATTGATTTATAAAACTCATCATCAGTATTTCGTAGAAAAAAATCAAATTTTCGATTAATTTTTGCAATTGTGTAAATAGTACATTCATTTTTTAATATGTTTTCTAAATTCATTAATAGAGAATCATAAACAATAACATAATTGTTCGCTTCAATACTTAAAGAATTATACAAACAGTCAACTATTTGAATAATTGTTAAATTGTGTTTTTTGTAAAAATATTTAATCTTATCCATACAAATTTCATCAATAATAAAATGATTATTGATTTTTTTAGATAACAAAGTATAAACAGTATCAAAATCTAATTCATATTCTTTGTGATCAATTTTATTAATTAAATATGATATATCCTTTGAAATATTAACAAATGAAGATTTAACAATATGATTATTATATTTATATTTAAGTTCTGTATATTCTTCATCAGTTATTTTTAATTTTAATATTTTATTAAAATTTTCATTTTGGATAAAATTATAAAAATTTAGTGGTTCATTAATAAAATATATTTTTTTAATATTTACTAAATCGCTATTGTCTTGGTAGGTTGTAATTAATGAAACTGATTCAAGTAAATTAAAACATGAAAATAATTCATCTTTTTCAATTTCTAATTTTTTCAATAATCGTTGATAATTATTGATAAAAATTGATGAATAAATTTTAGATTTGTATTGATTTACTAATAAATTATATAAATTAAGAGCATTTTTGCCAATTATTGGCAAATAAAAATCATTTAAATATTCATTATTAATAGAAGTTCCATAATTCATGTAAATATCAAATTGATTATTATTAACAAAATTGATAGCCATTTTTTATTACCTCCTATTAAAATACTGGTTTTGAATTACCATTTATAGTTTATTAAAAAAATATAAAGAAAA
>CASFKH010000078.1 GCA_949295235.1 uncultured Ureaplasma sp.
TCTTTTATATTGGATATATAGATTAACTATCCCATATATAAAAGATGAAAGAAAGAGAAAATATAAAACAATCATAAAGGCAAGATAGTTACCATATGAATCAATTAGATTTTGATTAATTTCTAATTCAATGTGAGTAATTTGAATTGTAATTATAATTGCACCAATTAAAAATCCAATTGAAACTAGAAAACTCAAAAATATTTTTAATTTAGTTTTCATATATTTAATTTGGGAGTATCTCACAGTATTGAGACATATTTGAATTAGTTTCTAAAAATAAATTTAATTGTTGCTGAGAGTGAAAATAAATTTTGAAATCTGAAGGATGACTAAAAGAAAAAATATTATTATCAAAATAAGTTATACTATCAGGAAAAGTAATACTAGTTAAACATGAACAACCATAAAATGTTTGATACCCAATACTTGTAACACCTTCAGGAATATTAATACTTGTTAAACTTGAACAGTAAGAAAATGCAAAACTACCAATGCTTGTGACACTATCAGGAATATTAATATTAGTTAAACTTGAACATTCAAAAAATGTTGAAGCACCAATACTTGTGACACTATCAGGTATATTAATAGTTGTTAAACTTCTGCAATGTTTAAATGCAGCTGTCCCAATGCTTGTGACACTATCAGGAACAGTAAAATTAATTAAATTTAAACAATCACTAAATGCAAAACTACCAATGCTTGTGACACTATTTGGAATTTCAAAACCATTCATATCTAATCCTGCAAAATAACCACCTGAAATTTCATTTTGATATAAATTTCTTGGAATTATATTTCAACTAAGGTTATTAGTTCCTAAAAAGGCTTCATAACCAATACTAGAAACACTATCAGGAATATTAATACTTGTTAAACTTGAACAATTATAAAATGCTTGTTTTCCAATACGTGTAACACTATCTGGAATATTAATACTTACTAAACTTGAACAACCTTTGAATGCAGAATCTCCAATACTTGTAACACTATCAGGAATAGTAATACTAGCTAAACTTGAACATCCTTCAAATCAAGAATCTCCAATTACAGTTATGCCTTCTTCTGTTAATGGTGGAATTGACTTTAATGAAGAACAATTTTTTATTGAAGGTATTTTGTTACCTGTAATTATTTCTAATTTTTTTGATTCACTCAGATCCATATATATTTGTAAATTTAAAACTTTCAATAAATTAGGTTGTTTTATAGAACCAGGATAATCAATGACATCACCGCCTCTATAATAATCATCATTGAATTCAATTTTTAAATTTGGATCAAATTCAATTATTTGAATAGTGTTACTCATAATATCCCCAAAATCTAAATTACCTTCATATGTATTATTTAGTGGCCACGATGAAATTGTACCAAATGCAACAACTGTAAATATTTCATTATTATATACAACTTGAGAAGGAATTCTAATTGTATTATTTATTTTTTGATTTAAACCATCACTTAATCCAGTTCTTGGTGGTAAATCAGGAGTCATATAATTTGGTTCATTACCAAATCAATCAACAATTGCACAGGTTTTTTGTGTTAAATTAAAATCACAAATAAATGGGGAAGAGTCCTTTCCCATATATTTACCATCAAATATAGCATTATCTACTTGTTTATAATATTCAATAACATCTTTCTCTTCCTTTTTTGAACAACTCACCAATCCAACACTAAGTGGAATTATTGACAATCCAACTAATCCAGCTACACATAAAACATATTTTAATTTCTTATTTAATTTCATAAAATTTACCTCTATCTTTAAATTTTGTACGAATTATATTTTATGTAGCTAATTAGTTTATCTTTGGCATTAGCATATGAGTCAAAATAAAATTCACGATTATCTAATTTAAAGTTGTATAATACAATCACATTGTTTAACAAACTTACATAACCATTGTCAGTATTGTACATTATGTGATCAGTTTCTGGAGCTAGTCCGTACTTACGTAGGGCATTTTGGATTACCAATTCAGGGTTGTCGATAAAGTCAGGATTGCTGCCATTATAAACAATTGGATCTTTAATTAATAAATTATCATTGTGATAAATGAAATAGACTTTTGCAGGTGTGTTGAATACTTTTAATCTTTCTTTCAATTCGTTCAAACCATTATAATTGAATGCTAGTTTTGATTCAATATTTGAGTTTGATAAAGATAAATTAATATTATCAATCCCCGAATAAGTTTCACAATAATACAATTCAAGTGGTGTAACTTGATTATTGGTACCAGCATTTTTAAATAACATTAAGAAATCTTTTGGTTCATAATTTGAAATCAAATTTTGATTAGTATTATTAGATGAATATCCTAACTTTTGTACATTTTGGTTATACAAACTAACTACATCATAAATTCCTCGTTTCATTAATTGTGGTTCACCATTATCAGTTGGTAAATGGTTATATGTAGGAGTCAATTGTTGATTACCAACTTTTATTTCATCAGAATTTGAGTTAATATTTTGAACCATATCAATTCTGTAATAATTATCATAATTAACTGATTTTGTGTCAATTCCATTCATTACATAATTAGTAGAAATGTTAGTGAATAAATTAGAAATAAGTTTTTCTTGATCTGGAGAAATTTGTAAATCATTTGAAGAATTTGAAAATCTAGATTTACTTAATAAATTATTAATTAAATTTTTATAAGTATCAGCATTGTTAGGATCATTCAAATAATTGTTATTTATTTCAAATACAGGCATATTATTATATGTAATAATAGCTTTGAAATTATTTGTTAGACCATTATATTCTGATGGAATATTAGTTGGGTTAATATTTTCGATTTTGATAAAGTTGTCAAGAAATACATCTTTTGGTTGACCTAAATAA
>CASFKH010000079.1 GCA_949295235.1 uncultured Ureaplasma sp.
AGGTAAGATAATGAAACATTACCCAATATTAATAAATGGTGTATTAATTGATTCAAGTGAAAAAATAATAATCCATTCTCCAATTGATGGTTCTGCATTTGCTTCAGTACCTTATATTGAGGCTAATAATATTATTGATGCGGCAATGACTGCTGCACATAATGCATTTAATTCTTGAAAGTTTACAAGTTTTGAATATAGAAAAAATTTGTTATTAAAATTCAAAGAATTAGTATTAAAAAATTTAGATGAATTAACTAATATTTTAGTAAATGAAATTTCAAAGTCATATAATGATTCTAAAACTGAAATTATTAGAAGTATGGAATATCTTGATGAAACTATTGAGCAATATAAAAATGTCATAAATAATCCTTTAATAATTGATGAACAAACTCACAAAATAAAAGGAAAATTAGGAAAATTCATAAGAGAACCAATTGGAGTAGTAGTTGCTATTAGTCCATTTAATTACCCATTTAATTTATTAATATCAAAAATTATCCCTGCTTTAATATCGGGCAATACTGTTGTATATAAACCTGCAACTCAAGGTAGTATTATTGGAGCAAGAATTAGTCAATTGTTTTATGATTCTAAATTTCCTGATGGGGTTATAAATTGTGTTGTAGGAAAAGGGAATGAAATTGGAGATTTATTAATTACCCATAAATTTGTTAATATGATATCATTTACAGGAAGTGCAAAAGTTGGTAATCACATAAGTGAAAAATGTCATAAAATTCCACTTGTTCTTGAAATGGGTGGAAAAGATCCTGCAATTATATTAGATGATGCTGATTTAGAATTGGCTGCTAATGAAATTGTAAAAGGTGGATTAAGTTACAATGGTCAACGTTGTACTGCAATAAAAAGAGTTTTTGTAACACCAAAAAATCACAAAAAATTAATTGAATTAATTGTGAATAAAGTTAAAAATTTGACTGTTGGAAATCCATTTGATAATTGTTTCATTACCCCATTAATATCAAATAAAAGTTGTGATTATGTTCTTGAATTAATAAATGATGCAATTAAAAAAGGAGCAAAGCCATGTTTAGAAGTTAAACATAATAAAAATTTGTTATGACCAACAATTATTGATAATGTAAATTTAAACATGAGATTAGCTTGAGAAGAACCATTTGGACCTGTTATTCCAATTATTGAGTTTAATAGCATTGAAGATGTTATTAAATATTCAAATGAATCTGAATATGGATTGCAAGCCTCAATATTTACTAATAATATTGAATTAGCTGAAATTATCGCATTACAGCTTGAATGTGGAACTATTAATATAAATAGATCTTCTTCTCGAGGACCGGATATATTCCCATTTAGTGGAGTTAAAAATTCTGGATTTGGAGTTCAAGGAATAATTGATGCAATTTTATCAATGACAAAAGTTAAAGGAATTGTTTACAATAAATAAAAAACCTGACAAGATCAGGTTTTAATTATAAAATGGAGCAGATGACGAGAATCGAACTCGCGTCTCGACCTTGGCAAGGTTGCATTCTACCATTGAACTACATCTGCACATATAATATAATATCAAAATATATATTATTAGTGAAATATAATATAAATTTTAATAAAAAATAGATAATTAAATGCTTAAATTATTCATATAAAAAAATGCAATTTGAAATAAATTGTGTTTAATTATATATATCAAATTAATTTAGATTATGCAAGGATATATTTTTAAGCATATTTTTTATTGAACCAGATTTTTGGATAATATCTTTTGTATATGCATCAATATATATATTTTTTTTATTTGCAAGAATAATTATTCTATCAACCATTTCTTTAATACAATGAACATCATGACTTATAATTACAAAAGTTATATTTTTTACAAAATTCTAATATATAGGTTTGTAAATTATATTTAATAGCTATATCGAGGCTAGTTGTAAATTCGTCTAAAAATAATACTTTAGGTTTTGACAACATTGATAAAAATAATTAACCCTTTGTTGTTGACACCAGAAAGCTTGGACATTTTGTATCTTTTATTTTATATATTTCAAAAATTTCTAATGTTCTTTTTAGTTCTTTATAAGATTTATTTCATCCATATAATTTAATATTAAATTTAATTAATTTAAATCTCATGGCGGTAATGAATTCAGGAATTGAAGATCTTGAAGGAGAATTTGAATATTTATAATTTTGCCAGTTTTTGGTTTTATAATCCTCTAATTGTTGCAATAGTTAAATTTTTTCCAGCTCCATTTGGACCTAAAAAAGCTAATCTTTCATTTTTGTATATTTCAAAACTAACATCATTATAAATAGTCTTTATTATTATTTTTTGTTTAAAACTATGACTTATTTTTTTAGCAATTATTATTGGTTCCATATTTTTATAACTATTTTTTTAATAAAAGTTTCAAGATTTTTATATGGATTAATTATTTTTTCTTTTGTCATATTTTACCTACATGTTCAATTAAATTTTTTGATACTATCAGTTGTTA
>CASFKH010000080.1 GCA_949295235.1 uncultured Ureaplasma sp.
TGAAAAATATCATTCTATTAATATTGATAATTCAAATTTAAAAAAACATGATTATTATATTTTTTTATTTAAATCAAAATTGAGTGAAAAATATTCTAATTTATATAAAAAAATAGTAGAAAAAATTTCTACTACTTCTTGGGGGTTTAGTCATAATGATCTAAATTTGAAAAATATGATTTTAAATCTTAATAAGAAAATAGAGTTTATTGATTTTGAATGATCAAGGATTAATCATCCATACTGAGATTATTCAAATTTAATAAAAGAAATATTTTGAAAAAATAAATATGTTATTTTATTTGCTAAAAATAAAAATTTAGATTATATTTTACTTTTAGAAATGTGCTTTGTTGCCATTTGTTTCTCATATCAATGATCTTTTTCAAATTCTTTTAGTTTAAAAATATTAACTTATCGTATAAAAATGTATTTAAAAATGAAATATTTTTATCATTTACTTAAAAAAGTTAAATTTTGTAGATAAAGTTGATTTATATACATAATTATTTGTGTTTTGTTTTAATGAATTTGAAATGTTTAAGGAATTGGTAATTATGCCAACTGTTCCATTAACTAATGTATTTACCATACTAGCAATTCCTCAACCTCCAAATCCAAACATACCACCTGATCCTTTTATATTTTTTAAATTATCTTCTAATTTTTTCATTAAAAGTATGGATTTCCATATGAAAGTGATGATGAGATAGCATTTTTATTTGCTCTAATATACATTCTAGAAGATGTATCATCATATGTTTTAGATGTTCTATAAACAGGTGATGAATTATTATTGTATATTATCTGATTAATTAATCCTAAAACACTATTAATAGCTTGGCAACCCATAGCTGTATACAATGTAGCATTTCAAGGATAGATACCAGATGCATAAATGTTTGATTTCTTTTCATTATTTAATAATTTCACAATTTATCCTTTCAATAATTGAAATATAGTTATATTTTTAACTAAAATGTAGCATAAGTTATTATTTTCTACCATATTATGAAAATCTGTTAAATATACGTATAAATCATTATACTTATTTAAAAAATTATAATTAATATCATAATATAGATCATTATATTTAATTGGAATATTTCCTGATTTAGTTAAATAATCATATGTTGATTTATTTACAATTAAATATTGAGTTCCATTAATAGATTGCATATATGATTCATAATATTTATCAAATTTAAACAGAATTACAAACAAAATTGAAAAAATTATTAATACAGCAATGATTGAAACTACAATAATTATTTTCTTTTTTTGATTAGATAAAGTTATCATAAATATCAATTATATTTTTATTACAACAATTATTAATCAAAAAATTATTGTTATTAATTTCTCTCAATTTATTTTTGATTTCTGAAATAAAAAATACGTCATTTATATCATTAAAATCATCATTGATAATAATTAGTTTATCTTTTTCATTACCCAATAAGTTTAAAATTAAAATTAAATGGAATTCACGACTAAAATCAAGACAGTTTTTACTACAATATTCATATATATCATTTGATAGATGAACATTTGACAAATCAATATTATAATTTTTCGGATTTATAAAAATCAATTTCTCATTTATAAAATTTAGTTTATTAATTTTATTAATTTGTAAATTATTAATTCTAATATTTTGATTAGTATCATTAAAATCAAGTATATCCTTTATATAATTATGAAAAACAAGATTTTGGATATTAATACAAAGATTTTTTTTATATTGAAAAGTTGAAAAGGTAATTGAGTTTATTTTTTGTAAATCAAAACAATTTGAATTTAGTTGAGAATTTATTGAATATACTTTTTTAACAATATCTAATATTAAATTAACACTTCAATATTCTTTAATAAAATTTAAAATTGATTTTAATGTTTGATTAAATAAATTTGCTAAATTAATATTTAAAAAAATAAGACTAAAATTATTTTCATTTTTAATAATTAATATGATCATAACAAATTGTATTAATGCATTTATAATTTTATCTACACACAAAAGAAAAGAAATATTGCTTTGAATATTAATGCTTTTAAATAAAGTATTATTTAATTCAATTTGAATTGATTTTGCAAATTTAATATCATTTTTATAGTAATGATTATTAATTTTATTTGCAAAATATTTCATCATTTTCTTTTCATGAATTGGATTTTTTTTATGTACAAAATTAATTAGATTTTTATCAAATTTAATATTTAGATACATAAGAAATAAATTAATTAATATCATTAATATATAGAAATATAAATTATTGTGATTTATAAATACCCCAAATGCAAAAGCCAAA
>CASFKH010000081.1 GCA_949295235.1 uncultured Ureaplasma sp.
ATTCTTACCATATTTCTTAAAAAACCATTTCCATTTATTTCAAATATCACAATATTTTTTTGAACTTTATAATTAAAATAATTTATTGTTCGAACTGTGTTTTGAATTTCTGAAGTTGAAAATGATAAAAAATCATGGGTTCCAATGATTTTTTGAGAATATTTATCAAATAAAGAAAAATCGATATCTTTATTATATTGATATATTAAATTACTCATAATTGGATTAAATGTTTTATCAATATTCATTTTGTAAATGTAAGTTTTATTAATTGTAGAAAATCTAGCATGAAATTTATCGGATTCAATTTCACAACTAAATACATATATATCATTTTCTAATTTGGAATTAATTGCATTTTTTAATTGATTTGCATCAATATTCAAATCTTTATGTTTAAATGAAATTACTTGTTCAATTGCATGGACATAGCGATCTGTTCTTCCTGAACCAAAAACTGAGATTTTTAAACCAAATAAATCAAATAAAACATTTTCAATTAAGCCTTGAACAGTTCTTAGATTCTTTTGCTTTGCAAAACCATAAAATAAGCTTCCATTATAAGAAATTTTTAACTTATAGTTCATAATACACCTATATTAGTATAGATAACTCAAACAATCCAAATGGAGCAAAGAAAAATTTATTTATGCAAATTCCAATTAAAAATCCAAATATAAGACATAATATTGAAAATATAACAATATCAATTATGTTAAATCCAAATTTTCTGTATCTTGTTCTTGAATATCTTGGATTATAACCTCTTGCCTCCATTGCATTTGCTAATTCAATTGATTTTTGAAATGAAATATTAAATAAAGGAACAACTAAAGAAATAATAGATCGAACTTTGTCAACAAAATTTCCATTTTTAAAATCAATCCCTCTTGAAGATTGAGACTTTAATACTCTTTGAGATTCAACTAATAATGAAGGTACAAAACGTAAAGCAATTGCTATCATCATACTAATTTCGGAGATAGGAAATCTAAATATTTTTAATGGAGAAAGAATATCCTCTAATGCATATGTTAATTCTATTGAGGAAGTTGTAGATGTTAAAATAGTAGCAGCTAAAATCATTAAAAAAACCTTAAGAGAAACATATAGAGCTAATTGAATAGCATATGGACTTAAAGTATATCAATTAGTGTTATATAGTACAACACTGTTGGGTGAATTGATATCATTTACACCAGATAATAACAAAGCTTTTGTACCATCACTCAATTCACCATTTTTTAATACTTCTGATAAATTTAAGGTACTAGGGTCAGCAAATCCATATACTTCTCCTCCTCACAATTGGGAAACAAAAGAATTTCCAGTATGTAAAGCGCATCCTCCAATTAAATTATTGGAACCGAGTTGAAAAGAAAAATAATTATCAGGAATTTGGACAGCAATCGGATCTTTATATATACACCAATTTATTAGTAAAAGTAATGCAAATAAAAAAATTATTGATTTCAAAATATTCCAAAAAGTTCTATAACCAATTTTTGACAAACTATAAATTGTAATTAAAAAGATTCCAATTAATAATTGTGCAAAAAAACCTAATGGCAAAAATATCATTACTATCATTACGATAAACATAATGAATTTTAATGAAGGATTAAGATTGTGAATAATTGAATTTCTTTTTATAAATCCAAATTGCATTAATTTACTCTCTCAATAGCCAAAGCAAGTTGTTCAACATTTCTTGGCTTTATAGATAAAATTTTATTATAAATACTGTCTTTTGAAATTAATAAATCTATAAAGTTAATAATTTTTGGTCTTTCTAATTGAACATAATCAATTGAATTTTTATTCATAAAAATGTCAAATGGATCACCATGAGCAATAATTTCACCATCATTCATTACAACTAATTCATCAGCAATTTCAAGTGCATGATCCATATTATGGCTTATAACAATAATAGTTTGATTATTGTTTTTTGCATTTTTGATAATATTTAATATTTCAATTTCACCTTGAGGATCTAAACCAGCAGTTGGTTCATCAAAAACTAGAATGTTTGGTTCAATCGCTAAGATACCTGCAATTGCAACTCTTCTTTTTTGACCTCCAGATAATTCAAATGGACTATGATATAAATATTCATCAGGTAATCCTAATAAGTTTAAATATTTTTTAGCCTTTTTTTTAGCAACATCAGCTTTGTCACCCAATACTTTGGGGCCAAACATTATATCTTTTTCGACAGTATCTTTAAATAATTGATATTCAGGAAATTGAAAAACTAAACCTACCATTTTTCTTAACTTTTTAATCTTTTTTATTTTTTTATTTTTAAAAATATATCAATACAAAAATTTAAAATAACTAAATTTTGATTTTGGAGAATTTTTAAGTAAATAATCAAATGAAATATCACAGTTTAAAATGTATGAAAAATCAGAATCATCAATTTTAATTTCATATAAATAATTTCCATTAATTGAATTTAAAAATTTAATATATTTTGGAGCAGCTTTATATAATGATTGAAATAAAACACTAATAAAAAATTTTGGATATTTAGAATTTAAAATAAAAATATATGAATTTTTAGATTTAGAAATTGAAAATTTTAAATTAGATTCTATTGTTGATTTATCTAATAAACCAATTGCATAATCATTTATAAACCAATCGTTTCCTATTTTAAATTTATTATTAATTACAACATTTCCAAATCTAGATTTAAGTAAACCATTAAAATGATTAACTAATGTTGATTTTCCGCTTCCACTATTACCAATTAAAAAATAAATTTTATTTGATTGAAAATTAAAATTAACATTAGTTACACTAACATGTTGATTTTCTTTATTTAAATTATAA
>CASFKH010000082.1 GCA_949295235.1 uncultured Ureaplasma sp.
ATTTTCGATAGTATTTTTTATTTAAAATTACAATTATAAAATTAACGAATCTTTAATTTTTAAGAATTCACCAAAATTTTCATATATATTATACAAATCAGTTTTTAATGCCATTATTATAGGCGAATATGGATTTCCATAACTAGCATTTCCAAAATAAATTCCATATTGTACTGGTTCAATATTAATAATATCATTATTATCAAAAACATACCATCATGCAGGAGAACCGGATGCACCAGGTTGAAATAATTCTGGTAATTGTGTGACTTTATATTTAATTCAATCCATTCAAAAATGAATTAAATTATTCTTAAATCCAACATAAGTATGAACCATTTCATATCCATTTGACAATTTATCTAAATTAAAACAATATTCATAATGTCAATATGGAAACCCACCCATTGCTGTGAATTTTTGAAATGGATTATTTTCTTTATAAGGATTAGACTTTCCTAAATTTTTATTTTTTAAGTAATTATTATAACATCCAGATACATTTCTAAAAAAATTTAAAAAATTAGGATGTTTTTCTAAATTATCAAAATTAAATGTCATCTGAACTAATGATGCATCTATATTATATCGTTCATTTGTATTTGATGTTTTGTTTGAAAATAAATTTAAATTATCACTTGAATTTTCAGGAATATTTGGAGGTGAACAATCTGTTCAAATAGTTATATCATCTATATGAATTGAATCAGCGCTTGAATCTGTATCTGCAATATTTTCCATATTACCATCAGGTTTAAGTCTCATAACTTTTATATATTTATCATTAGCCTTTGTTATATACGGGCACATTAACCCTGTTTTCACTATTTGTTCATTATTATATAAAGTCAAAGCATCATAAGCGACATGAAAATTTGTTAATAAATATCAATTTAATACTTTTTTATCATTATCTACATCAATATAAAATGAACTACATGTTCCAGATTTGCTTCCTATATAAATATTAAAAACATTATTTATTAAATAATCATTAAGATTAAAATCTTCTTCATCCTTAGGTATATTAATCAATGAACCATCAATTCCTGGATATATTGAATCACAATAAATATTTATATTGAATGTTTTATTGATATCAAAAGTATATTTTTCAATATTTAAATTTTGATCTGAATTGTTAATGATAATTTTTTGGATAGATATTGGGTATGTATATATATTATTATTAAGATAATATTCTTCAATATTTAATAGTATATCAACATTATTATATTTATTTGGATCTAGACCTAATGAACCAATAAAATCATTATAATTGTTTGTATTAAATAAATAATTTAAAAGCTCATCATTATTTTTTGTATTTGTTATTTTAATTTCTTTATCTAATCTAGAATAGTTATTTTCGTCAATATGATATGTATTTTTTAATCAATTATCTATGTAATTTAAATTTTTTGAAACATCAATATTAGTTTTATTCCAACCATTGTAAGCTAAAATGGCTTTGGATGTATCAAAATTAATATTATTTATCTTATTGCTATATTTTTCTATAAATAAATCATTTGGATTAGTATCATTATCAGTATTGTTATTATTAGTATCATTATTAGTATTGATATTAATAGATAATAGTACCCCTACTACAATAGAAGGAATTGATATACTTGCTAAAGCTAAAATTACCATTGATTTTAAAAAATATTTATTTTTCATTTTGATCCTTTTTCATAGTTTAGTTAATTGTAAAAAAAAAAAAAAACAATATTAACTATATTATATAGTATTTTATAGTTAATATTGTTACTTAATTGGGATTAATATTATAAATGTTATTTATTTTGAGTTTGTAAAGGAACTTTAGTAGGAGCACTAATAAAAATACCATATCCAAAATTTGCAAAATTACTTGTATATCCATAAGTAATAAATGAATTATTATATGTACTAATTCTTTCAATATTATTACCACCAGCGATAATATTTGTTTTTATATTATTTATTAATGCATATGTTGGAAAGAAAAAACGAACCCATTCAACATCATTACCATATTTACTACTATTAATTAATTCTGAATTTATATTGGTAGTTACTCAATGTGTTGTGCATATTCCACTACCAATTTCAGATGTTGTCATAATTGATGGTGTATAGTTAGGTAAGGCGCCAAAATTTTTAACTAATTCATTAAGTTTATTATATAATTCATTAAAACTACCATTTGGTACATTTGCCAAATCACTTGGATCTCAACTATTTTTCCAATTATTATATACTCAATCTTGAACTAAATCAACCATTTGTTCAATTTGATTATCATTAAATCAAAAACAATCATAAGCTGTAGTCAAATTATTATATACCAATTGATCTTTAGGTTGGTTTTCAGGATACTCACTATTAATTCCTAAATGGTCAGTAGGATTAATATTAATTTTATTAATTTGTTTATTAGTATTTTTATCTACTAACTCAAATCCAATAAATTGACTTACTAATTTTCCTGATTCTGTTGGATTAACACTATAAGACTCGTTTAAACCTTTAACATTATTTAATGCTATAATTTTACATGGATAATTTTCTGGTAATAAATTATTTAGTTGTTCTATCAATTGATTATATATTTTTTCTCCTAATTGAGATTTTGGATCATTTAACAATCTATTAGGAACTTCAGAATTTTTATTTCATTCTCTACTTGCTGTTTCTCCAACCAAATTTTCAATACTTTTTAAAACTTCATCAGGAATACTAAGGGAACCATCAAGATTATAATATGTAGAAATTAATGTTGAAATAGGAGAAGTTGACAATAACGATGAACCATCATTAACCCTAAAATTAGTACAATTATCTGAAATTTGATGATTAAATTCAATTTTAGCTGGATCAACTGTGTAATATATACCACCCGGAGTTAAATTCAACGATACATTATTAACTTCAAGACCATATGGGCTAACAATAGCATTAATTTGTTCTTTAATTGTATTTTGAACTTGATCTTGGTTACTTATATCATTTCATGGATTGATATTACTTAATAATATTTGTCAAATTTGTTCTTCAATACTACTTAAATCAAATGCACCATCAATTTGATCTAAATTACTAATTGAAGTCATAATACCATTTTTAGATATTAATTCATTATTGTTTACTGTAAAATCATCATTTTCACCAATATTAGCATTTTTATCCATTACTAAAGTAATTGGATTAGCAACTTGTGTTCCATTTGAACCGGGTGTTAAAGTAATATTAATATCAGAAACTATTAAATCAACATTATTATCTTTTAAATATTGATTAATGGAGTTAATTAATTCTGATTTTGCAGATTCTAATTCATCAATAGATTTAACACTACTGATTTTATTTTTAATCATTTTTCAAATTTCACCAAGATAATCTTGAATAGAATTTGAGTTATTTTTTGTAGCTTCAACTGCTAATACAATTGGAACTGTAATTGTAGCAGCTGTAGCAACTGTTGCCCCAAAAATTCATAATCCTTTTTTTATTTTTTTTTTATTCATAATTTTCCTTTTTTATTCATATTTCATTTTCTATTATAGTTTTTTTTTTTTTTTTGTCAAGCAACTAGATTTATTGTTTAAATCACAATCTTTTTTGACAACTTAAATTTGTTAAAATTCAAATATGAAGTAAACAAAAACCTTATCAAAATTGACAAGGCTTGTCTACTTTAAAATACACATTTTTGAAAGTACTAATATGTATTCTAAGAATAAATTTAATAATTATTTAAATAAGTACCTTAATACTAACTAATTTACTATATATTAAGCTTTCACACCAGTTTTACATCAAACAAGTAAAAATCTTTTACCATCAAATCCATATGTAGATAAAAATGGATTGTTATCACCACTTACTTTTATTGGAGTATTATTCTCAAAATTAATACCAATTTGAACTCATTTATAAGTTGTGTCAAATCCAGATGGTGGAGTTTGATAATTACCATTTCAATAATTTAATCCAATCGCCATTACAGAATTAAATGTTTTCATAACATCATTAATTTTTGCAATTAGATCTGATTGATTAATATCATCTCATCCTGTTGTTCAATTTGTACTAACATATTCATTAACTTTTTGTGCCAACTTATTACCATAATTATCATCCAAATAAATACCTGGAAGTGCAGTATTTATATTTTTGAAAACTAAATATTTTCCACCTGCTGAATATTGTTGAATCAATATATTTTCATTTAATTCAGGGCCATTTGAAGCGATTATAATATTATCAAATGAGTTAGAATCCTCCTTATTTACAAATGTAAATGATAAATTTACAGTTAATTTTTGATCTGGACTAACATCCATATATGCTTCATAATTGGATATCTCATCAATAGAAAGTGGGAAATTTGGAACCAAACTTTTTAATTTACTATTAATATCATCTAAAACTTTTTGATAATTATTACCAAGTCCCTCTTTAACATTAGCATATCAATCTGGCGCTGTAGGATTAGTTCAATATTTTGAAACTTCTTCAGCTGCAAACTCATATAATTCATTAAGTACACTTTTTGGGAATAAAACTTGTCCTTGTTCGTTTTTAAAGGTACCAATACCAGTAACAATAGGAGCTTTAGTTGTTAAAGTTAAATTGCTAGCACTGAAATATTGATATGATCCTGATACATTTTCGTCAAATGTAATTGTAACTGGGTATGCAACTTTGAAAAAACTTGATGTTGAATCAGTTAATGTAATATCCACATTAGTTACATTAATTCCATAAGGAGAAACAATAGAATTTATAGATTGTACTAATGCTTCTTCTTTTGTTATTTCTTGATTAGTATCAATTCAATTTCGGTTAATAACTTCAGTAATTTTTGAATAAATATCATCTTGAATTGAACTTAAATCAAATGAACCATCAATTTGAGCTAAATCACTAATTCCTGTTTGGATAGGGTCAATTGTAGCTAAAGTGTTTCCATTTGAATTGAATTTAGTATATGTACCTGATACTTTTTTGTCAAATGTAATTGTAACTGGGTTTGCATTTTTCAATTTATTATCACCATCAACTAAAGTAATATTAACACTAGTTGCTTTAATTCCATATGAACTAACAACACTATTAATATCATCTACAAGTTTATTTTGAATGCTATCTTTTTGAGTAATATTAGTTCAATTATCATTAACAACTGCA
>CASFKH010000083.1 GCA_949295235.1 uncultured Ureaplasma sp.
AATTTACCACTTCATCCTAATACTAAAAAAAAGGTTAAATAATTATAGTTCTTATTCTGGTTAATTTTGATATAGAAACTGGAATAAGAACTTTTTTTGATATAATTATATATAGAAGTTTTTGAAAAATATTTATACATTTTATATTATTTTAAACTTCATATATATATTCAAAGGAGGGCTAATATGTCATCTGGAAATGCTTTTCAGAAGCAAAAAAGAGATGCACAAACAGGATTAGCTAATGCTCCGTTGAAGAAGAAAATTGGTTTTTTTTCAGCAATGATGATTGTAATCGGTGCTGTAATGGGTGCTGGTATTTTTTTTAAATCAAATACAGTTCTATCTTACTCACAGGGTTCAATCATAATGTCGATATTTTGTTGACTTATAGGAGTGTTTGCGGTTATTTCTATGGTTTTAGCTCTAATAGAAATAGCAAGTGCAAGAAACGATAATTTATCTATTATTGGTTGGTGTCAAACCTTTAATAAAAGAATTATTCATAAGGCATCTAAAAATTTTTTTATATATGTTTTAATACCATTATCTTATTTTTTTCTACCACTTTATGTTATTATGTCTGTACAAGATGGTGTAATGGCATTAAGTGATAATTATAATGGATTTGGTACAAATGCAGATTGAGCAATTATGATGGTATTTGTATTAATAATATCTTTATACTTCATAATTGTTTGTGGATTATCGTCCAAAATTGGAAATATTCAAAATTGAATTATCACTGGTGTTAACATGATTCCTGCTGTTATTGCTATAATTGCTGGATTTGTTGCGATTGGATTAAATTCAGGGGATCTTTCTAATCCTAATATTGATATTGGATTTGTTCCAACAAAAACTGATAATCCCGCTCAATTATATAGTTTTGGATATATGACTCCTGGAATTGGGTTGTTTATTGCAATTGGGGCTATATTTTTTGCCTATGATGGTTTTTATTTAGCCGCTGGTATTCAGTCTGAATTAAAGGAACCTAAAAAGATTTCATTAGCATTAATATTTGGTTTATTTGTTGTTACAATAATCTATTTAACTATATCAATATCAATGTCATTAGGATCTGACAATGGAACTCCAAGTGGTTTTATGTCTTTCTTTAAATCTCATAATTTGATTTGATTATATGTAATATTTAATGTTTTAATTGGTGTTGGAGTTTTAAGTATTATTAATTCATTTGGAATTTGAACACCAAGATTAACTGAAAATTTAATTGCAATGAATGAAATTCCATTTGGAAATAAATTTGTAAATAAACTTAATAATAATTGTCCAAAAGTTGGAATTATCTACAATATTGTAATTGCCATTCCTACAATTCTTGTATTTAGTGTAATTGGAGGATTGGGATATATAAATACTTATAATGCAAATTATGGAAGTGGAGTTGGAAGTTTATATTCTTTTGCAGATTTAATGGCAACATGAACTGCGGTTGGAGCATTTACTTTTATTATATTTAGTATTTTTGGAGCATTGAAAAATCGAAAAACAAATGCTGTAATTGTAAAAAAATCTAAATATTTAAAACCAATGGCTATATTATGTTTATTTTTATCGATATTGCCAATATTTATAACTTATTTTACCCCAATTGCAGATTTGTTCTTATTGTTTAGAATTCCTTCTAGTACTCCAAATTATGTTGATAATGTATTAGTGCCTAGAATCATGACAGTAATTACATTAATGTTTTATATTTTATTTACATTCATTCCTACAATTATTGAAGATATTTATTATAAGAAAAAATATGGAAGTTTGGAAGAAGGTCAAAAACAAAAATTCCTTGAATTCTCAAGAGCATTTGGAATTGATCCAAAAAAAGAATTATTAATTCAATTAAGATATATGAAAGTAATTGTCTTAAATAATTGACAAAAAGAAATTTTGAATCAAGATAAATTAACACTTGAACAAATTAAATACATAAACAATCATGTTGATTTTGATAAAGATGTTCAATTAGAATTACTTGAAAATGTATATTCTAAATAGTAATATAATTAAATTTTATAGATAAAATTCCACTATTGATATATTTTTATCAATATGTGGTTTTTATATGTTAAAATAATATAAGGAGTGTAAGTTATATGTTATATAATAGATTAACTTTAAAACAACAAATGTTGTGAAGAATTATAGGAATATTAATTGCTGCAATATTTATGACAATTCCGATTGTTATATTTGGATTAGCATTTAATAATTGTGATAAAGTTCATATCTTTGTCCCTTATTCATTCTTAATAGCTGTATTAATTGGTTATGCAACAATGTTATGTGCATGACATAAAAATGATTTAAAAGTATATAGATGAAAAGAACATTTATTAACTAAAAAGTTTCGTTTATATCATTTTTATTTTATTTTTAAATTAATAGTTTCAATTGCTATCTTTATTGCTGCATTAGTATTAGTATGTATTGATTGAAATGCATTATATACAAATATCGCTTTAATTGCAATGAGTGGTGTTGCATTTGGAGTAATATTAATTGATTTATTTATTCATTCTTATTACTTTAATTGAATTGATGCTAAAAAGGCTAATATTTATATTTATTAATTATTCAAAAGTAAATTTAAGATTAAAAAAACAATAATTGTTATATACGCAATTATTGTTTTTATTTTATTTAACTGAAAAATCTAATTGAAGAACTGTTAGGTTCATTTGTATTATCATTTGTAGAAATGACTAGATTAATTTAATATCTTTTGAATAAGTATCATTTATTTGGAAGCATATGGATTATTTAAAATATATTCTTCACCTTTTATGTGATGTTGAACCATTTGGAAAATAAAGGACATTTACATAATTTACAATATTTGTAATTATTTCTTCTTTATTAGCATTTGTTATTATTGATTTATAATTAATCCTATTTAATTTGGTTCATTAAAATGTTTTTATCAATATTGTTTTGAACTAAGAATTAGATTTAATTATTGAGTAATAATTTGGATCAATAGTGATTTGAATACATAAATTAAATGAAAAAACTAAATGTTTTGCTTGGTTGTTAATCACTTAAGAACTAATCATTACATTACAATCATCATTAATTGTTAAATTAAATGCAATATTACATGTATAATCTTGAGATGTAATAAAATTACTAAATATTGTTGGAATAATTTCTGATTGTGAATTTCTAATAATTTTTCATTTGTACATATTGAATTATTTTCTGAATCATATATCATGTTACAGTTATTAGCAGATAATTTATTATCCAAGATATTTTTTATTAAATAATTCTTTTTAGCATTTAAATCATCTTGGTTGTATATATTCAATTTTGAAATGCAGTAAATAATGTTTGATTATCAATATCACTAATTGATATCTTTATTGTTTATTTTGGTCATTAATATTATTAATTTTTAAAGTACTAAAATTGTCTAATACTTCAACATCATCTTCTTGCACATTTGCAGAGTTTGTATAAAATTAAAACCTAAATTATCATTTAATTTTATTTGAATATAGTGTCACCAAATTCGATTGTATAATCATTGGGAGTTACATTATCGAGATAGGAATCAAGATTAGATATATAATTAGCAAATAATATGACTCGAAAGTTATCAACATTTGATCTAAATTCATCACTTCAGTGTACTATTAAAATAATTAACAATATCATTCTCAAATGTTTCATTATTTACAATTACTTAAATTTTCATTTAAATATGAAGGATAAATTAATGAATCATTAAAAGCAATTTTTTCGAATTTATTGACAACAAATTCATTAATGTCAAACACAGTATTATATAATTCAAGATAGCTCAAAATTAATTCCATTTGACTAGTTTGTTATCTACAAACTCTACATTTTCATATTCAGGGTTTATTTCAAATATTGCATTAACTCAACTTTTTAATCTAATATTAATTGAAGAATTAGAATAATGAGCAATTGAAACAATTAAATTCTTGATTTAATTAATTGTTAGTAGGAAAGGTTATAATAAAAATTTATTAAATTTATTATTAATTAATCCACTAAGTGAAGATATATTATTATTTGTAATATATTCTTGAATATTATTAAATAAATATTGCCCACTTATTGATAGAATTATTGGATCATATCATGTTACATTTATATTGATGATTTTATCACTAACATATTCAACTTTTGGAATTGATATACTTGTATTAAATTCACAACGATTTGTAATTTCAAAATTAATAATATTTTAGTTTTCTTGAGCAACTACATTAAATTAACTCCAGAATATTTTGATTTAAATAATCATTAAATGCTCTAAAATATTTGTTGATAAATTGGGATGAATTTTGAATTTTGTTTTGTTTTTCTTTTCATTAAACACTTCCTTAATAATTTAATTTAATTTAATATGAATATATTTAAATTTATGTATTTATAAAATTCTATTTTATATGTTTCTTAAAGTATTCCCTAACTTGTGGATCACATATATATACATATGTTCCTTTTTGACCTCTTGTTAATAGGATTTTATATATATTTTTGACAAGTTTATTTAGTTTAACTGGATTATTTTTTAAACCTTTTTTTCCTGCTTTATCCTTATATTCATCATAATCACAATATAGATTGTTATTTTTGTCTATTTTTAAATCATTACCAATGATAACACCTACATAATCAAATTCTAGACCTTGACATGTATGAACACAACCTATTTGCATAAAACCATCATCTCTAATTGCTCATAACATTTTTGGATCATTATAATTTCATGGTAATCCTCAATTTCCTATTACAACATCATTATTCATTGAAACTTCATTAATATTCATTTTTTGAGTTTTTCATTCTCATGCAAATCCAGCTAACATTCTAGAATTAATGTACCCATTTTTAATTTTATGTCTTATTACGTTTTCGACCTCTTGAGGTGATTCACATATTTTAAATTCGTATTCATTATTTTCATTCAAATAAAAATTAGCAGTATCTTTTATTTGTAAAGTTGTATTTAGTGCATTTACATATCCATCTGCACCAGAACATCTAAACTGTGTTTCAAGAATATAATTATTTCCACTATAAATTTTTTTATTATACAACTTAGCTATATCAATTATATTTTTATTATTACCAATATCATTACTTCTTATTACTTGGTCTTCATCAACAAAAAAAACAACGTTTTTAGAGGATTTGATAATATCAATAATTTGATTATTTCCTTTATACATATAAGCATTATCTTTTAAACGGTGCGCTTCATCGACTATTATCCAATCAAATGTATCTTTTTTTTCATCATAAAAGCAACTAGAACCCTTAAATAATACATCAATATTTATTTTTTGTTTATTGTCTTTCAAATTCACTTTTAAATTTTTAATCATAACATTTCTAAATGCTGCATTTGGAGCTACAAATATAGCATTCTTTTTTAAAGATAAAAGTTTAGATAATAAATTGATTGCAACAACAGATTTACCAGTTCCTGGATTACCATTGATAATAAAAATATTATTATTTTCATTCGCTTTTGAAATAATATTTTCATAAATGTATTTTTGACTATCAATTAATAAATAATCAGAATTACCAGATAATGCATTAGCTACAGAATCTATCAATTTCTTTGAAGGAACAATTTTACTATTTTCAACTTCATATAAAATTTCTTTTCCTCTTCCATTAGATGTAAGAGAAGCAATTTTATCTTGAAGTTTGTAATAATCTTCTTTAAAATAAATTGGAGATTCTTTAACAAATTCATATAATTTTATATTTAATAAATTATAATTTTCATTTTCAGATGCATTATGCAAATATGCGCATGAAAAACATTTGATTTTTCCTGAGTTTATCGATTCATTGAATGATGATAATAAATATTTATATTGTATAGATTGATAACTTGGATGAAACACTTCTCTATTAGCCTTACCAACATATGTTAATACAAAATCCTTTTTATCACTGTCTTTAGCATATGTCCATTGTTTAAGTTCTAAAACCATTATATTTTTAGTTTGTTCTTTATCATAACCAGTAATTATGAAATCTATCCTTTTTGATGAAAAAGGAATTTTATATTCTATTGCAACATATGTATCATTTGGAATTTTATCAGTATCTAATAAATTCTTCATAAAATTCATAGAATTTGTTCATGATGCAATTTCAGAATCAGATCCACCAGATATCCCTAAATCTATAAATTTATTTTTTATTATATAAGAAATTAAATTTGTTTTTACATTATTAAAAAATTGTTCTTTTG
>CASFKH010000084.1 GCA_949295235.1 uncultured Ureaplasma sp.
ATAAATAATTTTAAGATTAATGAAATTTTTAATAATTTTTTATATAAATTGAATACAATAATTGATAAATTTTCAAATTTATCATATGTTGAAATGCAATTAATTTCTATTTGTAGAGCATTAGTTTCAAAATCCGAAATTATAGTTTTAGATGAAACTAATTCATCAATGGATATAAATTTAGAAAAAATATTTAATAAGGCGATAGAATATTTAAAATCAAAAAAAACATTAATTTTTATTGCTCATAAACTTGGATCAATTGTAAATGCAGATAAAATATTTGTTCTTAAAAATGGTGAAGTAATTGAATCAGGTAATCATAATGAGTTAATGGCTAAAAAAGGTTATTATTACGATTTATGAAATATTTAATTGTATAAAAAAAACTAAATTGAATTTCAATTTAAGCTTTTTTAATGAATTACAATAGATAATAAACCTATACCAACTGCAAATAAAATCGAGGTACTACATACATCAATTGTAGTGGCAATTAATGGAGTTGACATAACAGTTGGATCTAATTTAAATTTTATTGCAATTAATGGTAATAATGAACCCAATAATTTTGATAATATAACTGCAATTCACAATGCAATTGAGCTTGCAACTGCTGCAATCATTGCAACTGCATATGTATTATTAATATCTAATTGATTTAAAGTATCTGAATCAATATCTCTAAAAGGTGGAATAGCAAAATAAATTGCTAACCTTAGCATATTAAACACTGCTAACATTCCACCTAATATTATTCCAATCTGAAATTCTTTTAAAATTACTTTTTTATACTCTTTTGGAGTTACCTCACCAACTGCTAAGGAACGAATAATTGTTGCAGCGGATTGCGATCCAGTATTCCCTGATGTCCCAGTAATTACTGGAATTATAGGAACAAAAAGAATTGTTGACAATCCTAATGTCGCACTCATTCCTCAATTTTCAAATCTATCAATCACAATAGATGTTAATGTTGCACTTATCATAAGTATTACAACTCAAAATAATCTAGATTTAACAATTGATCAAATTGAAGATTTGATATATGAATCTTGTAATTTTTGAATCCCATACATGTGGTAGATATCTTCAGTTGTTTCTTCTTCAATTGCAGGTAAAATATCATTATCATTGATAATTCCAACTAATATACCATCACTGTCGACTACAGGTAAAGTTTGTAAATTATAATCTTGAATAATGGAAATTATATCTTCAACATCATCATTTGGATGAACATACATTACATTCTGATCCATAATTGTTTCTATACTTTCATTTAAATCATCAGCAAAAAACATTGAATTAATTTGAACTTGTCCAATAAGTCTTTTATCTGAACTTGTGACAAAAAAGTTTATATTACCTTCTATCTTTTTAAAAGTATTCTTATAAATGTTAATACATTCTTTTATTGTCATATTGCTTGTAAATGAAATATAATCTGGGTTCATAATTGAACCAGCTTCATCATTTTCAAATTTTGAAATTTGTTTTATTAATGATCTTTGTTTTGAAGACAAACATAATAAAATTTTTTTAAATGAATTTGCATTTCTATTTGCAATATCTAAAATATCATCAGGATATAAATTTTTAAATATTATTTTTAATTGACTTGTAGAAGACTGTTCAATAATTTCAGTTTGTAATTCATCTGAAAAAAATCTATATATATTATTATATTTAGTTGAATTTAATGAAATTAATATAAATATAATAGCTTGTATATCATTAATTGACTCAATAGCTTTTACTAATGAATTTAGTTGATTTTTTTTAACTAAGCGTTGAATTGCGACTATATTTTTTGATTTGTAATATTTTAGGAGCAAATTCATAATTTGTATTATTTTTGATTTGTTGTGTTTCATAATAATCCATAATATCCTCCTAAATGTACCTATATTAAATTTATACCAAATTTTGATATTAATAATTCTAATTTTTGACAATACTGATTATATTTTTTTATTCTATCATCAATACTTATTCAATTTGGTTTAAAATATTTAATAAATTTTATATATTTTTCATCGAAATTATAAAAATAGATTTTAATACCTAATTGATTTAATGAATCCAAATTATTATAATAGTATAAATTTACATTATCATAATCAATATCTTTTAAATCAAATTTTATAATTATATTTTTTATGTCAATATTTAGTAGATTAATTTTTTTTAAAAAAGTATTTACATTGAATTGACTATCTAAAATATAATTTAGTGGATATTCAACTAACAATTTTTTATCTAATTTTGATTGCTGATATTTATATAATGTTTGCATAGCAATTCATCTTAATAAAATTGTATATATATTATGTTCTTTAGCATATTTTTTAATATCATCTATATCAAATAATAAATGATTTATTGAAGTAATCGTAGGAACACATATTTTATTTTTATAGTTTAATTTGATTTCTAAATCATTTAGATCAAAATGGGTTTGTAAATTTTTTAATTCCTCATAATTTATTTTAAATTTGATATCTAAGTTAGGATTATACAAATTTATTGAGTTTATATTATTTATTGATTTATTTTTAAATGATATTCTACATTTTTTAATTAAATCAATATTATCATTTGAATGAAAACCATAGATACTTGTTGAAACATGAAATTTAACTATAAAATTGTTATTATCATATACTAAATTTGTTGGAATATTTTCTAGTAGTTTTTCAATATTTTTAAGAGGATCATTATTATCTCGCTTTATTTCAAAATTACCTTTATATGAATTTTTTATTAAATTCAAATCCATTTTTTTAATTGGAATATAAAAAGCATATTCATTTTTATTGGTAATAAAAAATATTGGATTTAATTTTTTTAGTGAATCTACGAAACAATCTAAAAATTTTTGAATTATATAATTTGATAAATGGTTACCTAATTGAATTGGTAAATTATACATATTACTAAAATTTATAAGACACATTAATCCAAAGTGATTTTTTGTTTTTGTTTCATTTATTTTTTCTAAGGCATAACTTTGTTTATAAAAATTGTTAGTTCTGAACACTGATGATTCATTTAAATAATTTATTTTATTAATTAAATTTTGGATAAAGATTCCCAAAAAATATGTAATTACATATAGAATAAAAATAAATAAGGATTGAATAACGATATTTATTATTTTTTGATTTTCAATTAATAAGAAAAATATTAAGATAACAACACCAATAAAAATAATAATAAATCCAAAATTAATTCATTTATTATTTTTTAATTTTAATAATGTTATTGTTATTATGAAACAACAGGAAATAAAACATAATATAAAATGATAAATTAAATTAATAATATTTATTTTTTTGATAGTTGAAAGAATTATTAATGGAATTAAAATTGATATTAAACATGTTAGGAATATAGTTGATTTATAGTAAATTCCAATTACTAATAAAATAGGAAGATAAATCATAATTATTGTATTAGAATCAGGAATTTTTAAATAAGAATAATATATTCCTAAAAAACACATTAATCCAACAACAATTCCCGATATTATATCGATAATTAATAAATGATTACTAGTAATTTTGTTTATATATTTCTTAATGATTTTAAAATTATAAATGTAATTAATACAATAATATAATAAAAAAGCACCAATACAAATGGCTCAATTTATTAAAATTATATATGTATAATTATTTAAATTAATTGTCATTATTTTAATCCAATACTTTAAATAGGTATATAATCATTATATATTTTGATTAATTTTCAAAATATATTTTTTTATTGGAAAGGCTTATGATGGTTTGCGAAATTCAAAGTTTAGTTACTCCATTAGCTGATTCCAACTCAATCAATCTTGGTGCCACTATTCTATTAGCGGTATGTACTGCATTAGTGTTATTTATGGTGCCTGGATTAGCTATTTTTTATGGTGGATTAGTTCGTAAGAAAAATGTATCTACTATAATGGCCCAATCCTTTATATCAATGGCAATTGTTACATTGATATGAATTTTTGGAGGGTTTGGATTAGCTTTTGGTACATCTCAAGGTGGTTTCATTGGTAATCCTGCAGATTATTTCTGTTTTAGAAATATATTATTTACAGATGGATGAAGCCATTTAGGACTTGTTGCCAATAATAGTTATGCTGCTGGTGTACCTTTCATTTTATTCTTCTTATTTCAATTAGCATTTGCAATCATTACTCCTGCATTAGTGTCTGGTGCTTTTGCAGATAGATTGAGTTTTAGAGGATATATTATATTTACAATTTTATTTACTATATTTGTATATATCCCAGTTTGCCACTGAATTTGAGGTGGTGGATTCTTGGCTGATCATGGTGTTATAGATTGAGCTGGAGGAATTGTAATCCATGCAACTTGTGGATTAGCTGCAATTGCCTCAGTTGTTGCTCTTAAGAAACGTAAAATATTAGGAAAAGAAGATCTTTCTCCAAATTCTATACCATTAGTTGCAGTTGGTGCAGGTATATTATTTTTTGGTTGATTCGGATTTAATGTTGGTGGGACTTGTTTAGTTCCTGGTGTTGATCCAGATTGACATGGAGCAGTATCTGCTGGTTTATCTGCATTTGCTAACTCATTTATAGCAATGTGTATTGCAATGATAGTGTGAATTATTTTTGATAAATTTACAAAGAAACACACTTCTTTAATTAGTATATTAACTGCAGGTGTGGCAGGACTTGCTACAATTACCCCAACCGCAGGTTTTGTTCCAATTTGATCAAGTTTAGTAATTGGATTTGTAGGAGCTACAATATGTTACTGAATGTGTCAATTAAACCATAAAACTCATTTTGATGATGCATTAGAAGTTTGACCAGTTCATGGAATTGGTGGAATTGTTGGTTCATTATTAGTAGGTGCATTTGCTACAGCAAGTGTAAACCCAGTAATTCTTGGACAAACTCAACACATTGGTTCATCATCATTAGGTAGTAGTTATTTATTTGGAATGCAATTAGGAGCAATATGTCTTGTTTGTGCTTGAACATTTGTATTTAGTTTAGGTATATTCTACTTAATTAAATTTACTCATGATGAAGCAACTCCAAGACAACAAATTATAGGGTTAGACAAAGTTTACTTTGACGAAACTGCTTATAGTGATGGAATAAGACATAAAATTCATATGTAATTAAAAAAAGTATGGGAATGATCTCATACTTTTCTTTTATTCTTCAATTTTTATAATTCTATCAGAAAATAATTTAAAATCCTTTTCACATTGTTTATATACAGTTTCTAAAATTTCAAATTCAATTCCATCTACATTATATATTTGTAATATCCATACAAAATCAACTAAATTATCAAAAGCTAAATCAATAATTTTGTTATTTTCTTTATCAATAATTGCATAAGAGTTAAAATTTAAAAAAAACTCTAAATTTTTATTATTTTCGATATCAGGATGATATGGATCTTCACTAAGATTGAATTTTGAAAGAAAATTATCTTTTATATTTTTATACATATCCATATTATATTCACGATAACATGCCTGCATAGTTGTTGGATATAATCCAGTTTTATATTTAAATTTAATCATTTTTTTCACCTCTACTAATTATATTATGTTTCATTAAAATAAAAAAAACTTTTTTATTTTTTGTGTGTTTTTTATTATTCTTTTTTTTTTTTTTTTCAAATATAATTAGTATATATATGAATAAAAAACGTAAAAAAATATTGTTGATATCATTAGGAACTGTTGCTGTAATTGCTCCAATTGTTTCTATTGGTACAGTTTTGTGATTAAATGAAAATAAAATTAAACAATTAAACGAGTATAAAAATTTAATAACAAATGTAATAAATACTCCAAACCCAGAAATTAACACTAATTTTATAAAAGGAATGGATGTATCTTCATACGCAGATGTTATTGAAAATTTTTTGTTTGAAAATAACATTAAAAAATCAAATGGTGAATGATATACATATAAAGATATTGCAGATCCTAATGAAATGATTTGAGATGATAAAACAAAAGAAAATATATCTTTATCAGATTATATTGATCAAAATTTATTTTCATATTTTGATGAAAATTCAAATCGTAAATATGCTAATATGTTTGAAATATTGCATAACAAGGGAATTAATTCAATTAGATTAAGACTATGAGTTGATCCATATACTGCTGATGGTGAACAATATGGTGGTGGACATAATGATTTAGATACTACTATTTTTATT
Source organism: uncultured Ureaplasma sp. (assembly GCA_949295235.1). GTDB lineage: Bacteria > Bacillota_I > Bacilli_A > Mycoplasmatales > Mycoplasmoidaceae > Ureaplasma. Next base: position 6,219 of record CASFKH010000084.1, read on the forward strand.
ATTAATGAGGCTAAAAAATATGGGTTTAATAATTTTCTTTTAGATATTCAATATTCTGATTTTTGAGCCGACCCTTGTAGACAATATATTCCAAAAGCTTGATCTGATTTAAATGATCAACAATTAATTGAAAAAGGGTATGAATATACATATAATACATTAAAATCAATTTATGAACAAACTGGAATAATTATTAATAGAATTCAATTTGGTAATGAAATTAATTATGGTATGTTATGACCTAATGATATATATAAGGCTAATAATTTTGAATTTAGCAATCAATTTATAATTAGTTGTGCAAAAGCTGTTGATCAATTTATTGAAGATTTTAAAATTTCTAACAATGAAAATATAAAAATAGATAAATCAATTCATTTTGGTGAAGATAAATCTGATTTCATTAATCTTTTAGAATCATATAAAAAAGCAATTGAGGCAGTGGATACAATTCAGCTATCTTTTTATCCTATATATGGGTCAAGTTTTGATGGTTTAGTAGCAAAAATCAATAATATCCAATCAATGTTTCCTAATAAAAAAATAGTAATGGGAGAAGTTACTGTTCCTTATTCATCAATTGATTATGGATACTTGAATGATGGTTCAAGTGGAGTAGCAAAAAAAAGAAAACCAAAATATGTTGATTGATCACCAGAAATTCAAGCTTTAATTATGAGCCAATATATGTTATGCATTTCACAATTATTACCAAATATGGAAACTGGTTTTTATTGATGAGAACCTGGATATTTATATGATGGTAGATCAACATGATCTACAAAAGATGGTATTCAATATTTGTCAAGTAAAAACTCAGAAAGCAAAAAATATTTAGATATTAGTAATTGATCATTAATGGGTTGTTTTGATCGAAATGGGATTGCATTACCAGTTTTAGATGTTATTAATTCTTTTTCAAGATCTGAAAATCAAAACACAAATATATATAAGCCTCAAGATATTATTAATTTTTTCGATGATGATGAAACTATTAAAAATGTATTTTATAAATTAGTTGACATCAAATTTTTTAATCAACAAAATTTTAAAAAACAAGATTTATCAAAGATATTCTATTCTCTTTTGGATCAACACACATCTGAAAATGATATTGATTTAGATATTTATTTAAATCAATATGATTATTTAAGATATTTAAATAAATATTCAATCGAATCAATAATTGAATACATATTTGCAGACCAATTACATATGTTTTACGATACTTTAATGTGAGATCAAGTGGATATTGTTGAATTTAGCTTTGATCATAAAACTTGTATTGCCGAAATGACTATTAAGGCAAAACTTAATTCATTTTATTATACTGGAACATGTTCATTTAAAGCTTTAATTCATAATGATTATTATTCAAACAGTATTAATTTAACTGATCAAACTATTACAATTAATAAGAATGATAACAACTGATTTAAAAGAATTATAAATACATTAAAATCTCAGCCTAATTATGGGTTTGATAATCAAATATGAAACGCTTTAGGTATTAAAGGTGGGGCAACTGATGACAATTCATTATGATTATATGATGAAGGTAAAGGTGTTAATAGAAATGCAGAATTCTTTTTATTAAATTCAGATAATATATTTATGTATGATAATTTAGTTGATTTTGATGTATTGAATAAAAACAAATTTTGAAT
>CASFKH010000085.1 GCA_949295235.1 uncultured Ureaplasma sp.
ATTCAAAATTTGTTTTTATTCAATACATCAAAATCAACTAAATTATCATACATAAATATATTATCTGAATTTAATAAAAAGAATTCTACATTTCTATTAACACCTTTACCTTCATCATATAATCATAATGAATTGTCATCAGTTACCCCGCCTTTAATACCTAAAGCGTTTCATATTTGATTATCAAACCCATAATTAGGCTGAGATTTTAAGGTATTTATAATTCTTTTAAATCAGTTATTATCATTTTTATTAATTGTAATAGTTTGATCAGTTAAATCAATACTGTTTGAATAATAATCATTATGAACTAAAGCTTTAAATGAACATCTTCCAGTATAATAAAATGAATTTGGTTTTGCCTTAATAGTCATTTCAACAATACAAATTTTAGGATCAAGCTAAATTCAACAATATCCACTTGCTCCATCATTCAAGTATCCATAATCAATTGATGAATAAGGAACTGCAACTTCCCCCATTACTATTTTTTTATTAGGGTATTGATTCTGTATATTATTAAAAATATTGGGAGTGTTTAATTTTAATTTCATTTAATCACAAAACTGTACCAATAGAAACAATTGGTGCAATTACAGGAACAGATCCTAATGATATCAACAATATTTTTTTATGTTTTTTATTCATACATATAACTAATAAGTAATATTTGGTATAATTTATATATATGAAATCAATTATAAAATTAATTAATATTCACTTCTGAAAGTCAATTTTATCTCCTTTTTTTGCATTTATTTTTCCTTTAATTTTCATTATAATATTGGGTTTACTACTTGGATATGATCAATTATTAGGGGGGGCTTTATCAATTCCAAGTATGACAGTTGGATTGATTGCCATGCCTCAAGCAATATTTGAATTTAAAAAATCAGTATTGCTGAAAAGAATTGGGGTTACAAAAATTAAACCATGAATGTTTTTGTTAGCAATTTCCAGTTTTTACATTTTAATTATGATTATCTCAACTCTATTTTGTGTTGCAATGTCATTAGCAATATTTAGCAAAAATTGAAATGAAGGAATGGAAATGTTAAATAATTATCCAATCCAAGAAGGAAGTTATTCAACAATCGTTACACCAACCTTTTACCAAATGCTACAAAATGTAAATTGAGCTGAATTTATATGATCTCTATTAATGAATATTATTGTTGCAACTTCAATTGGTTTAATGTTAGTTTCAATTTTAAAAAGTGCATCAGCTATTCAAGCACTTGGAATTCCAATTCTGATTATTTCCCAATTCCTATCAGCCCAAGTATTACCAATACCAATGGTAAAAGAAGTAGATGCAATGTATTATCTTTCCTATATTTCACCATTCAAATATAGTACTGGACTAATGATTAATTCATGACAAGGATCAGTCCAATTAAATGGAGAAAATAATTTATTGATTCATTTAGATCAAATTGGAAAAGTTGGAAACCAAACTATTCAACAAATTCAAATTAACCAAAACTCCATTTTTGATATCAACTCACCTATGTATTACTACTATTCGAAACAAGGTATAAATAGTATTGAAATTTTTGATAAATCAGACAAAATTGTAAATTTAATTATGCCATTTGTTTGAACGATAATATTTAGTTGTGTAGCAATAAAATGTTTTAAATGAAATAATAGATAGAGGTTAATATGATATTTTTTTCAAAAAAGAAAACTAAAATTCCATTCAATATAAAAAATATAAAATCACCAAGTATTTTAATGGCATTAAAAAATGAAAACCAAAATCAAAACTATAAGATATTTATTAGTAATGAACTAAATAATAATCAACCAATAATTAAAATTTCAAATTTGGTTAAAAAATTTGGACCAAAACAAAACCCTAAAATTGTTTTGAATGGAATTAATTTAACTATTAGTAAAGGTAAAAACATTGCATTATTAGGTGGAAATGGAGCAGGTAAAACTACATTAGTTGAAACTATTGCTGGATTAAATAAACCAGATTCAGGGTCAATTAAATATTTATATAAATTTAATAAAACTTATCAAGAAAAATTAGGAATCCAATTTCAAGACTCATTTTACCCAAATGCAATAACAGTTAAAGAAGTAATTGATTTTATGATTGGTTTATATGGATCAAAAATAAATCATGACGAATTAGTTGCAATTATGAATATTTTTGGTATCCATGAATATTATAAAAAACGTGTGGCAAAACTTTCTGGTGGTCAACAACAAAGATTAAATGCATTATTAGCAATTATTCATAAACCAACTGTCTTATTTTTAGATGAATTATCAACAGGATTAGATATTACTATAAGAACTAATATTAAACGTTTTATTAAAAATTATGCAATTGAAAATAATATAACTTTAATTTTAGTTTCACATGATACAGATGAAATTGAATATTTAGCAGATGAAATAGCAGTATTGAAGAATGGAAAAATTGTCTATTTTGATTCTAAAGATAATATAATTTCACAATATGGAAATATAGAAAAATTTTTAATACCTTATTTATAAATATATAAAAGCACCTTGTTAATCATAAGGTGCTTTATTTATTTTTAATTATTTATTTTTGCAACATTCACATTCACAATCTTGTGAACAATGACATTTGCAATGACATTCACATTCACAATCTTGTGAACATTTGCATTCTTTTTCAGAACCATTACACATATCTTTTGTTCCTTTCATATTAAAATATACTTATATTTAAATTATATTCTTTTTTTGTTTTGGTTTTTTAACAAATTTATAGAATTATTATTTATTAAAATAAGAAAAAATATCACGTATTAATTCATAAGGTATTGCACTAACAATACCACCTTCTCCAATTTGTTCAGTAGTTTTTTTATTTTTCAAATTTTTATTAGGTTGTAACTTATTAACAAAATCTAATCCTCCCATACCAGATTTAACTTTTCTAGCTTTTATCATTTTATTTAACGAAGATAATCCTAACATTCTCGAATCTAGATCTAGCCTTAATTTTATATTTGGGTCCTTTTTCAATACATAATATTTAATTCCGTTTATAGTTTTAATTTCATAAGGAGGTTCGATTTTACCTTTTCTTAGGTTCATATGTATATTACTTAGAAAAATAGTAGGTTTAGTAGTTAAAAATCCATATTTACCGTAACTTGCCTCGTTAAAAAACATA
>CASFKH010000086.1 GCA_949295235.1 uncultured Ureaplasma sp.
ATTAAATTTTTGTAAAAAATTAATAAAATATTAACTAATATGTATGTAGGATTATTTTTAATATTATGTTTGTTCGGACCAATTATTGGTTATATTTTTGGTTCAATTTTATTTGCTATATTGTTATCAAAAACTATAAAACAAAAAGATATTCGTAAATTTGGATCTCATAACCCTGGATTTACAAATACTTTAAGAACTTTTGGGATTAAGTTTAGTATTTTGATATTATTTTTAGATTTATTAAAAGTAATTATTCCAACATTAATAATATATTTGATTGTCAATTATGCTTCAAATATTCACAATCAATTAATTGAACTAAATTCTAAAAACAGTTTTAATTTTTTATTTTTAATCTACCTAACTCCTATTTTTGCAATATTAGGTCATATATTTCCAATTTTTCATAAATTTAAAGGGGGAAAAGGAGTTGCATCTTATTTTGGTTTTTTATTAATATTAAGTCCTTTTATTTTTTTAATTACTGCATTATTGTTAATTAGCATTTTATTAATTAAAAAAATAATGTCATTAAGTAGCATTATTTCAATTTTTATATCTCCATTTTTATTTTTAATTCCTGGAGTAAATTATTTTTATTTAATTGATTCAAATTTTATTAATACAATTGATTATTCAATTAATAATTATGTTTGATTATTAATAATATGGGGTTTAATTTTATCTATTGCAATTCTGATAATATTTAAACATAAATCAAATATAATTAATATTATTAATAAAAAGGAAAAAGAAATAACTATTTTTGGTTAATAATATAAAATAATGAAATCATGTATAAATTTTTTTTATAAAACAATTTTGAATAAAAAAAGCATATATTTATTTACATTATTACTTATATTTGTCTACATATTAGTCACTTACATCCTACCATATGCATTAAAAATCAATATTAATCAATTATTGCAAATGTCAATAATATTAGTTTTACTAATTCTTTTAATTGCCATTTATGCCATAATTGTATCATCAACAATTTTTAGACAAGGAATTGATGATGGAAGTGAAATATTGATTTTAACAAAATCGGTTAGTAGAAAACAAATTGTCTTATCAAAAACAATTGTCTTAATTTCATTTATATTATTTATTAGCATTATTGCTTTTATAATTCCAATTTTTTTAAATTTTTCCAAATATGGTACTAAATCATTTCTTAACTATTCTGGAGGATATTTTCTATCTACCTTATTAGTTTCAACTTTATTTAGTGCAATTAGCATTTTCTTTTGTTTAATAATGAAAAAATCCTATGCAACTTTAGCTAGTATTGGAATTGCTTTTGTGTTAACAATAATTGATTCAGTTAACTTTCTTTTAGTTAACAATCCTGGTTATTATTTTCAAAAACAAGGATATTCAATTCAAAAAGTAAATTATTATGATTCAAACAACAATCCTGTTAATGGAGTAATATTAAACCAATTTTATTTACCCTATATTTGTGATAAACAAGACAATATAATTGAAAAAATTGAAGAAAAAGGAATTAAAAAAACCTCAACAAATATTTATGCTAGTATTGATCCATTTTATCAATTTTCAACATTATTTTCACTTGGTAATTTTTATGAATCTGAAAATAATTTTTCAGGAAAAAATATTAACAATATTGATTCAATATTTTCAACTTCTTCTTGAAATAATTATTATTTATCATTTACGCCAATTCAAAAATTTAATTTAAAAAATGAGTTTAATATAATTGAAGAAAATACAAATCAAAAATATACTTATATTTTTAATAATAATTTAAAATTAGTAAATCAAACAAGAAACATTAATGTGTTTTTAAACCAAAAAGAAATTAAATTAGGAAAATATTTTATTTTACCAATTTTAGATTCTAAAAATAATTTAAATGTTTTAAATATTTATGATTTAGAAAACTATGATGACTTAAATAAATTGGCTAATTTATTATTTTCAGATCAAGCTAATTCAATTTTTTCAATTTATAAAAATTACATTAGTAGTTTAGAGTCAACTTCGAATTATAGTATTATTAACTTTTTTGATTATATTTCTTTTTTATATTCTTATTTATTTTTAGGTTGCTCATTGATTTTTGAAAATATTGTTAATAATTCACCAATTAAAATTGAAGTTAATAGTATAAATTTAACAAAGCAATTAAATTTAGATTTTTTAATTGATTATTTTAATTTAAATAAACAAAATTTAATTGATTATTATAAATTAAAGAATTCAAATGAATTATTGAATCCAAACTTTATAAAACCATCAATAATATATTTAATGCTAATAAGAGCTAATATTTATAATTTCCAAAAATATATTATTGATTCACAAAATTCATGATCAAACAAAACTCTTGATCCAAATGACACTCTTGTAAATAATTTTTTAAGTTTATTTCAATACAATAATTCACTTTATTCCAATTTTTTAGTACTAACAAATAAAAATATTGCTGATAACAATAATAAATTAATTGTAGATTTTAATAATGAAAATAACCCAGGTTATTTATCTAATTTACTAAATTCATGAAATGTATCAAAAATTTTAATTTCCTCTTCAGCATTTCAATTTGTTAATACAAAAACTCTTAACACTTTTTCAAATTATAAATTTGAATACTTTATCAATATTTATGGTTTAATTTTTGGTTGATTGCTTGCCTCAATTTTATTATTAGTTATTTCAACTATAATTTATACTAAGAAAGATGTTAAATAGTATGTGGGCTTATTTGAAATTTTTATATTTATCAATATTAAAAAAGATTAGTACATGAATAATATTTTTCATATATGTTCTTTCAATTTTGTTAATTATTTATATACTTCCTGCTATTTTACATCAATCACTTCAAACCACAATTGGTTATGTATCAATAATTCTATTTATAATTGTAATAATTGCAACTTGTGCTTCTTTTATTGCAGCTTCAATTTTTAGATCTGGAATTGATGATGGAAGTGAATTGTTGGTTTTGTCTAAGCAATTAAAACGATTAAATATTATTTGAGCTAAAGTTATTGTTTTAATTACTATTCAACTATTTATATCGTTATTTTGTGGATTTTTAGTAGTTTTTACTAAATTTTATAAATATGGAGTTGATAACCCAATTACATATATATTTGGAACATTTTTGATGTATTTTATAGTTAGTTTATTTTTTAGTTCATTAACAATTTTCTTTTCTTTAAAATTAAAGAAATCCGCCCTTACTTTAATTTCATCTGCAATCGCAATATTTTTATCATTATTATCTTTTATAAATTATATTGTTGGTAAAACTCCTGGTATTTATAATAATGTTGATTCATATACAATCCAGAACAACTCTTTATTTAAAAATAATGATGAACAAAAATATGAACTATATAGTGGATATAATTTGTATTACAATAATTACCCAGTCACCAATAAATCAACAAATTATGATGGAGAACTTATTATCAATAACAATAATTTAAATAATGTAATTGAAAGTATTTATTCTGCCAATTTGAATAAAACAAAATTTGATATTACTGCTAAATTTGATATTGGTTTTCAATGAACTCAATTGTTAAGTTTATCAAATTTCATATATAATCCAAAATATGTTGAACAATCTTCATCTTCGGCAAGTTCATTATTTATTTCAAGTGTAATGTCAAATTATTATTTATCATTTGAACAAGTAAATATATCTAAAAATGATTATTTAACAATAGGTAATAATTATTTGCCAATATCAAATAGAGACAGCATTGGAATGTATGATTTTAGTAGTTCAACTCCTCTTAGCCCTCTTAATTTAATTGATAATAATTATTATAGTTTAAATTCTAATAAAATTTATATCCCAATTCTTGATGAAAAAAATCAAGAAGTGATATTGAAACAATATCCTAATCCTTTTCTTAATAAATCAACTGATATAATTTTTGATTTATTAACTAATTTAGCTAATAATAAAAATTTTATTAATTATATTAAATGGTTAGAAAATAATAATACCTATTATTTAAATCAATATTTTTTATCTTATTATTTTTATGCATTTAATGTTTTATTAAAAAATATAGATAATAATAAAGATTTAAAAATTATTGATCAAGCCGATAAAATAATAAATACAGTAAAAAATTCAAAATTAAAACAAATATTTACACAATATTTAAATATTGATTTGAATTATTATAATTTAGATTTAGATGAATTTTTAACATTTAAAAATATTAATTCAACTAAATCATTAATAACATTATGTTTACAAGTGCTTGAATCAATTCAATTAAGCACATTATCGATTAATGATTTAAGTGATCCTATTTTATTATTAATAATAGCAAATAATAATTCTAATATAAAAAATTCAATTAGTTTTTTTGCTCTTAATAATGATAATATTAATTTATCAGAATTAAAAAATTCAGAATTATATATTAATACATTACCTCTATCCACATCTTATTATGATAATTTTGCTACATTTGCAAAAGTTAAATTTAATACTTATTTAAATTTATATGGAACAATTTTTGCATGAATTGGAGTTTGTTTTATTTTTATATGTATTTCCACTTATTTCTACTACAAAAAGGATTTTAAATAATATGAATAAGTTTTGAATAAATTTAAAGAAAAATTTTAATTTGTATAAGCAATATTATTTTTCTTCACCCAAAAAGGATGCTCAAAAATATAAACCAAATCCAAATTATATTCTTGAAGTTGTTCATCTATACAAAAAATATAGACCAAAATCTCCTTGAATTATAAACAATCTTTGTTTTAAAGTAAAGAAAGGTGAATTTCATGCTTTTATTGGTGGAAATGGAGCTGGAAAAACTACAACAATTAAATCAATAATTGGAGCATATGCAAAATTTAATGGTTGTATCTATATAGCAGCAAAAAATAACTATACAAAAGAATCAAAAAAACATATGGGATATATCCCTGAAATTGCAAAGTTTCCTGAAGGAATGTCAGCAAAACAATATTTAATTAGTATGTGTGAAATGTCTGGTTTGAATCATAAACAAAGTGTATTATATACTAATAAAAAACTACAAGAATTTAATATGCAAAAATTAGCTAATAAATCACCTAATAATTTTTCTTCTGGTCAAAAAAAGAAAATATTATTAGCTCAGGCTTTAGTTCACAATCCAGATTTACTTATAATGGATGAACCTGCTGCAAACCTTGATCCAATTGCTAGAATTGAATTCTTTTCAATTTTAAAAAAATTGCAAAAATCAGGAAAAGCAATTTTTATAAGTAGTCATATTTTATCTGAATTAGATAAATTTGCAGATTCTTGTACTGTATTAGATGGTGGAAAAATTGTATATACAGGAAAAGTTGATTTAAGTTATAATTCATTTATAATAACTATTAATCCAACAAAACTCGACTTATTAAAAAATACATTAATAAATTCTAATATAGATTATATTCGTATAAATCAAACTCAATTTTTATTAAGAAAATTTGATAATCTTAATTTTCTACAAGACTTATGAAATAAAAACTACATTGTTGGATTTAAAAAATATAAAAGAACATTAGAAGATATTTATAACAAATATGTAATAAAAGGTTCAATTGAAACAATGAAAGTTTAGTATATTTTAATTGGTTAAATATTAATTAGAAAGGTAAAGATTGTGAATTATAAAAAATTTAATCAACAATTCATAATTAAATTAAATTTAATGATTTCCAAATTTATTGAAATTTGTCAAAATTTTAATGGAATTAGATTGTTAGTTAACAATATTACCTTTTTTATTAAATTTGAAATTAATGGATTAATTCATATGTTAGGTTTTAATCGATTATATTATTTTAAGAATATTAAAGCTCTCAATCATTA
>CASFKH010000087.1 GCA_949295235.1 uncultured Ureaplasma sp.
ACCATAATGAATATGGTTATAAAGTTTTATTGGTGACCTGTACGGGATTCAAACCCGTGAATGCACGCGTGAAAGGCGTGTGTGTTCAGTCACTTCACCAACGAGCCATGGCGGCTACTGTAAGGATCGAACTTACGACCAACCGGTTAACAGCCGGTGGCTCTACCGCTGAGCTAAGTAGCCATATGTTATTAAAGAATAACAATATATATTATAACAAAAAAGATTTTTTTTAAACAAAAATGAAAATTCAATTTTTAAAACACAATCAATTGTAATAATATAATTAATATTATGAATAACATTACAAAAAAAAGATCATTTACAAGAAGTGTAAAATTTGAAAATATAATTTTAGGTGGCAATGAAAAAATATATATTCAATCAATGACTAACACAAAAACATCAAATATCGATTTAACAATTAAACAAATAACTAATTTAGCAAATGCCGGATGTGACTTTGTTAGGGTTGCAGTATTAGATTATGAAGATGCAAATTCATTAGAAAAATTAGTTGAACAATCTCCAATTCCAATTGTTGCCGATATTCATTTCAATTATAATTTTGCAATTATCGCTATCAATTCTGGTATTAAAAAAATTAGATTAAATCCTGGCAATATTGATGATGATGAAAAAATAAAAAAAATTATAGAACATGCAAAAAAGAATAATGTTGTAATAAGAATAGGAATTAATTCTGGATCATTACCAGAGTGAATATTGAGTAAATATGGTTCAAATGAAATTGGAATGATTGAACTTGCAAAATATTATGTTCATAAATTTGAATCATACGAATTTTATAACCTTGTATTATCATTAAAATCAACTGATGTAATTACAATGATAAAAGCAAATATTGAAGCTACTAAAATATTTGATTACCCCCTTCATTTAGGAGTGACTGAATCTGGGCCCGAATTAGAAGGAACCATAAAATCAGTTGCTGGGTTATCACCTTTATTAATTAATGGAATTGGCAACACAATTAGAATTTCATTATCCGAAGATCCAGTTAAAGAGGTTTATGTTGCAAAGAAATTATTAAATTCTATTGGTTTATTAAATAATATGGTGGATATAATTAGTTGTCCAACATGTGGTCGACTTCAATATGATATGTTACCTTTAGTTAATCAAATTAAAGAATATACTAAAAATTTAAATTTCCCGTTAAAAATATCTATTTTAGGTTGTGTAGTTAATGGTATTGGAGAAGGTAAACATGCTGATATTGGAGTTGCAGGAGGATATAAAAAAGGAATAATTTTTAAAAAAGGCAAAATTTATAAAACAGTAAATGAAGATCAAATATACAATGAATTAAAAAAACTAATAGATGAGGAATATAATATTTATATTAATAAAAAAGGATAGAAGATGAAATCAAATATAAAAAACAAAAAAGATATAAATTGAAATAAGACAATTGTTATTGATAAACTTTTAACAACAGAAAAAAATTTAAACCAATATAAAGAACAAGTTAATAATTCAATCTTAAATTTAGATGATAATGAAAAAAACCAACAAATCTCTTTCTTGGTAATTAGAGAAAATATTCTAAACCAAGCTATGAACTATTTATTTAGTTTTTATGGATTTAATATAGACCAAAATGATATTGCATCATTAAAACAAAATAAAAATAATAATAGTGAAGATTTTAATGAAAATGATATTATTAATCAAATTAAAATTGATCTAATTTTTAATGACATTAAAAATACATATAATATAAATGTAAATGATACTGAAGTTAGTGATATTTTAAACAAATACGGTTATAATGACATTGATACTAATGATACTAATTTTGTTAAAACTAAAAAAACTTTAGAAAAAGAAAAAATAATTAATTTTATAATAAAAAAATTCAAAATTGATACATCAAAATTAGAACAAAATTTATACCAATCGTTATCTAATTTAGAACATAAAAACTAATGGTGAAGAGTTTCATCTTCAATTAATGAAATTTCATCAATTCTTATTTCATTATATTCATTAACATTAATTTGAGTTTTTACACCAAAAACTCTTGTTAATATTTTTTCATTTATAATATTTTTAGTTTCTCCATATGCTGCAACTTTACCATTTTGAAGAATGCAAACTTTATTTGCATATTTTATTCCTAAATTTAAGTCATGAGTTACTAATAAAATTGTTTTTTTGTATTTATGATGAAGTTTATGTAATAATTGTGCAATTTCTAATTGTGATTTAATATCAAGATGATTTGTTGGTTCGTCTAAAATAATTGTATTTGTATTTTGTAATAGTGCCATTGCAATTAAAGCTCTTTGTTGTTGCCCACCTGATACACTTGTAATTTCACTATTAGCAATTTTATCAATACCTACTAATTTAAGAATTTTTTTTACCTTCTCATCTGTATCTTTTTTATAAATCCCTAATAAATTTGAATTTGGAAAGTTTCCAATTTTTACAAAATCAAATATAGTTGTATTTTCAGGGAAATTTCCAATTTGAGGTACATATGACAATTGTTTTGCAAGTTCTTTTGAATTATATGGTTTAGAATTTTTTAGTTTTCCAAAATTTAAAATATCATTTTTTATATAATTATATTTTTGATTATTATTTGTAAGTTTATAAATAATTTTTTTTATATTCAAAAATGGTAATCATATTTTTTTAACTAATCTATTGTTGAATAAAATAGTGCCATAATATGAATTATTAATTCTAACCATTGATTTTATTAAAGTTGATTTACCACTTCCATTTGGTCCAATAATAACAAAAAAATCTGTGTCATTAACATCAAATGATACATTTTTTATAATATGTTCTTTTCCATAATAAACATTTAAATTTCTAATACTAAATCTTTTTTTCATATATTATTTCCATTTTACAATTAAATAAATAAAATATGGAGAAATCAATAAAGGAATAAGAGGGGCAATAATATTAACTGGTGCATCAATTAAATTTTGAAAAATAAAGTAAGTTGCCATTACCATAATTGAACCAATTAAGCCACTTGATAATATTCCACTGCAACATTTTCCTTTTGTTATTTTATTTGCAATATTTCCTGCAATTAATCCAACAAAAACAAAATCTCCACTCATTGAATAACTACCACCAACCAATAATCCAATACATAGCATCATGATTAAAATTAGTTTTGAATTTTTAATTCCAACTTGAATTGCAATGTCTTGGTCAATCATAATTACTTCTAATTTATTTGAATTAAAAATTAATATTAATATTG
>CASFKH010000088.1 GCA_949295235.1 uncultured Ureaplasma sp.
AGAATTATTAAGGATTTGAGTGACCAAACTAATATTGAAATTAGAACTTATAATATTATTTATAAACTTAAAGAAGAAATTGAATTATTATTAATTGGAAAATTAGATCCTGTAATTGTTGAAGAAATTAATGGTGAAGCTCAAGTTAAGAAAATATGAAAACACTCTGAAATTGGAACAATTTGTGGATGTGTAGTAACTCAAGGAAAGATTAAGAGAAATTCTAAAGCAAGAGTTATAAGGGATGGAATAGTAATTTATTCAAGTGAGATTGCAACTCTTCAACATGGTCAAAAACCAATTACTGAAGCAATTTCAGGAAATGAATGTGGATTAACAATCAAAAATTTTAATGATATAAAAGAAGATGATATTATTGAATCATACAATCTAATTGAAAAATCACAAATAGAAATGAATAAAAATGGCAAATAAAATTAAAATTGAAAGATATGAATCATTAATTAAAGATATAATAAACAATGTTTTGTATTATGATATAAATGATAAGTTAGCACATTATGGAAATGTAACTTATGTTAAATTATCTAATGATTTATCATATGCAAATATCTATTTGGATTGCTTACATAGAGAAAATATAGATAAATTAATTATCCATATGCAAAAGATAAAAGGTGTCATTAAGACTAAAATGGCAAAGCAATTAAATATTTATAAAGTACCAGAATTAAGATTTTTCCCTGATAATACATTAGATTATGCAAATAATATTGAAAAATTATTTAAGGAAATTAAGGATAAGGATAATAAGAAATAATGAAATTAAAAAAATTTAGTATTGGAAATAAAATTGAACAAAATTTAAGAATTCCAAAAAGATATAAATGAACATGAATAATTATTGGGTTAGTTACTTTATTTATATTACTTATAAATATTATTCCAATAATTTATCTTAATGTGTCTCACTCTTCTGTTAATGAAAATATATTATCCATGAATAGTTCATTTACAAACGCTGCATTAATAATTAATTATGTTGTTTTTGGATTAATGTTTATTCCTTATTTATATTTATCAGCATCATGGATAGTAGGAATTGATAATATTACAAAATCTAAAAAATTTCATTTAATGATTTGATCAATTTATACTATTTGTTCATGTTTATCATTAATTGCAATTATATTATGTTTTAGAGGATTAATTATATAAATATATGATTTCAAAAAGTGTTTTAATAAAAAATGAAAATGGTATAGATGTTAAAACAATTACTAAAATTGTAAATATTGCATCTGGATTTAGTTCAAATATTAATTTTATAGTAGATAATAATATTGCTGATGCAAAATCAATTATTAACTTAATGGCATTGAATGTGAAATTTAATCAAAAATTAACAATTGAAATTGATGGTAAGGATGAAGATCTAGCATTACCAGTATTAATTTCTTTACTAGAAGAATGTCAAATTATTTAAAATACATTAACAACATTAGATCATTAGGCATTCAAGCTATTTATAATGCAAAAGCTGGTCATCCAGGAATGACAATTTCTGCTGCACCTATTACATATAGTGTTTATGCACATAATATTTATATTTCTAAAAAGCACCCTTTATGAATTAATAGAGATAGATTTGTACTTTCGGGTGGACATGGTTCAATGAGTCTATATCCAATTTTGCATTTTGCAGGAATTTTAAGTATAGAAGAAATTAAAAATTTTAGAAATGAAAACTCATTAACTCCAGGCCATCCTGAATCAACGCTTACTCCCTATATCGATGCAACTACAGGTCCATTAGGTCAAGGTGTTAGTATTGGAGTTGGAATGGCAATTGCTGAACAATATTTAGCTAATCAATATTCAGATTTGCCTGGTTTAATAGACCATTATACTTATATTGTTATGGGAGATGGTGATTTGCAAGAAGGCATTAGCTATGAATCAATGAGTTTGGCTGGCAAATTAAATTTAAATAAACTAATATGTTTATATGATTCAAATAAATTTCAATTAGAATCTTCAGTGGATTTGGTAAATATTGAAAATACAAAAATGAGAGTTGAAAGTATGGGTTGATATTATCAGTTAATAGACAACACCCCTGAATCTATTAATATAGCAATTAATAATGCAAAAAATCAAGATAAACCTTCATTTATTGAAGTTAATACAATAATTGGAGAAGGTTTAGAACAAATGAACAATTTTGAGTCTCATGGTTGTAGTATTAATAATAATAATTTAAATAAATTTTTTGATTATTTTAATTTAGATAAAAATTTATGAGTTTTTGATAATGATACTTATACTCACTTTCAAAATAATGTATTTAACAGAGGTGAAATTAAATACAATGAATGAGAATCATTAATAAATAAGTATAAACTCACTAAACCAGATAGAATTAATCAATTTTTAAAACAAATAAATAATGAATTTGTAGATCTATCAAAAATTATAAATATTAATGAATTACCTATGAATTTTTCTGGTAGAAATATTGCTTCATGAATATTAAATAAAATGAATGAAAATAATATTAAAGATACTGTTATTTTATCACCTGACTTAAGTAAGTCAACAGGTATTAAATTCAATGATGGTATTTATAATCAAGATAAAAAATTTCCTACAATTTATGTAGGTATCAGAGAATTTGCTATGTGCGGTATTCAAAATGGAATTTGCCTACACAAAGGTTTGCGTAGTTACAGTAGTAGTTTTTTATCTTTTGTTGATTATTTTAAAGCTGCAATTCGTTTAGGTTGCATTAGCAAACTTAATCCAATTTATTTCTTAACTCATGATAGTCTTCTAGTTGGTTCAGATGGTCCAACTCATCAACCAATAGAACAAATTGGGATGTTAAGAACTATTCCTAATCATAATGTTTTTAGACCATGTGATGAAATAGAAACTTTTGCTTCAATATGTTATGCAAATGATCAAAAAAATAGTAGCACTTCAATTATTTTGTCAAGACAAAACTTAAAATCAACTAATAAAACTAACTACAATGCAACAATTAAAAATGGTGGATATAAATTAATTGAAAATAAGAATTCAACAATTTGTATATTAGTTTCTGGTAGTGAAGTTGAATTAGCAATTGAATTAGAAAATTTATTAAAAAATATAAATATTAATGTTGATATTTTTTCAGTTCCAAATTTAAATTTATTTTTAAAACAAAAAACTATTTTACAATCCTTAAGTAACTATAAATTATTAGTATCTATTGAAGCAAGCAATGATCCTATGTGATACAAATTATTTGAATATAATTCTAATGTATTAGTAAAATCTGTTAATAAATATGGAAAATCTATGGATGGAATCGAACTTTATAAAAAATATGGATTTGAATCAAATATTATTAAAAATGAAATTATTAAGAAATTAAAGGAGATTAATAATGACTAAATATTCTCAAAAAGAACTTGCACAATTTATAGATCATACTAATTTATCATCTATTGCATCAAAGTTTGATATTGAAAAACTATGTAATGAAGCAATGGAATATGAATTTAAATCTGTTTGTATTCACCCTTATTATGTTTCTTTAGCAAAAGATTTTTTGAAAAATTCAAATGTTTTGGTATGCACTGTTATTGGCTTTCCATTAGGGATGAATACAATTGAATCAAAAGTGTTTGAAGCAAAAGATGCTATTAAAAATGGGGCTGATGAAATTGATATGGTTATTAATGTTGCTATGTTAAAAAATCATAATATTCAATATTGTCTAAATGAAATTAATGAAATTAAAAAAGTTATTGGAGATAAAGTTTTAAAAGTAATTGTTGAAACTTCACAATTAGAAGATTATGAAAAAGAATTAGCTGCAAAAATTGTATTAGAATCAAATGCTGAATATATAAAAACTTCAACTGGATTTGTTGGAAATGGTGCACAAGTTGAAGATGTAAAAAAATGAAAATCAATATTAAAAAATAATAAAA
This sequence comes from uncultured Ureaplasma sp., assembly GCA_949295235.1. Taxonomy (GTDB): domain Bacteria; phylum Bacillota_I; class Bacilli_A; order Mycoplasmatales; family Mycoplasmoidaceae; genus Ureaplasma. The sequence continues at coordinate 3,945 of CASFKH010000088.1, forward strand.
AAATTAAAGCTGCTGGTGGTATTAGAACTTATGAAGAATTAATTAAATTTATTGAGTGTGGAAGCGATAGAATTGGAAGCAGCAAAGGTGTAGATATTATAAAACATTAAAAAATTGATTTATATATTTGTAATTAAAAATACAAAATTACAATATAAAAAATCAATTTTATTTTTTATTAAAATTTAAAAATCTATAAAACACAAATTATTTTGCTTTTTTATTATCTTTTTTGTTTGCCTTAGTAGCATTATTTTTTTTAGCAGTACGAGACTTAATACGATTTGCTTTATTTTTATGAATAATACCTTTTCTTGCAATTGTATCAGCTACTTTATAAGTTTGTGAAACAGAGTCATCATTTAAATCATTGTTAGTCTTTTTAACTTGGGTTCTCATTTTTGCTAATTGTGAATGATTATTTTTATGAACCTTAGTATTTTGACGTAAACTTTTCTCATTAGATTTAATATTTGCCATATTTAATGTCCCTTTAAAATAAACTATACTTTTATAATTATACAAATATTTTTTTAATTTATAATTTAAAGTAGTGATGTATGAAAAATAAATCTATAAATTATCAAATTAATATACATGAAAATATAGATAAATGTATTTATTTAAAAGTCGAAGAAATATTGTTGGTTTTAAAAGTAGAAATTATTAAAAATAACAATATTCTTAATATCACTGAAAATCTATATAATAAAATTTATAATGCTATTTTTTCATATATTTATAAAAATATCAAAAATTATAATACTAAAGAGTTTGAGTTAGAAATAAAATATATAATCAACAATTTAATTGAATTAGATAAAAAGGGTCATTAATATGAAAAAAATGAATAGTAATGAAATTAGACAATCATGAATTGACTATTTTAAAAAAATAAACCATACTTTTATTCCTCCAAAATCCTTAGTTCCTGATAACGATCCTTCATTGTTATGAATAAATAGTGGAGTAGCAACTTTAAAAGATTATTTTAGTGGCAAAAAAAATCCTCCAAGACCTAGATTAGTAAATTCACAAAAAGCAATCAGAACAAACGATTTTTTTAATGTTGGAATCACATCTAGACATCATACATTTTTTGAAATGTTAGGAAATTTTTCTATAGGGGATTATTTTAAAAAAGAAGCCATTGAATTTGCATTTAATTTATTAACAAAAGAATGAATGATTGATCCGAATTTATTGTGAATTACAGTATTTGAAGATGACCAAGACGCTTATGATAAATGAATTGAATTAGGAATAAATAAACAACAAATTATTAAGTGTAATTCAGATCGTAATTTTTGAGATGTTGGAATGGGTCCATGTGGTCCATGTACAGAAATTTATTATGATAGAGGAGAAAAATTTGATCCAAATAATATAGGTTCTAAACTAATTATTGAAGATATTGAAAATGATAGATATGTAGAAATTTGAAATATTGTATTTTCTCAATTTAATAATGATGGAAACAATAATTATACTGAATTGGCTAGAAAAAATATTGATACAGGAGCTGGTTTAGAAAGATTAGCTTCAATTTCTCAAGATGTCCCTACAAATTTTGATTCAGATTTATTTTTACCTATTATTAGGTCAATTGAAAAATATTCTTCAAATAAATATGATGTCAATTCGTATTTTGAAGATAACCCAAAACAAAAACAAATCAATTTTGCATACCGTGTAATAAGTGATCATTTAAGATCATCAGTATTTGCAATAAGTGATGGAGTAATTCCAAGTAATAAAGAACGTGGATATATTTTAAGAAGACTAATAAGAAGAATTTTAGTTTACATTCATAATTTGAAAATTGATAATCAAAATTGATTAATAGATGCAATTGATTCAATTATTAAAATTATGGGGGATTTTTATAGTGATTTAATTTCAAATAAAGATCATATTTTTAAGACAATAAAAAAAGAAATAGAATTGTTTGAAATTACTTTGAAGCAAGGTATTAAAATTTTATCAAATATTAATAATGGTTCTAAAATTGATGCACAAACTACATTTAAACTTGTTACAACATATGGATTCCCAATTGAGTTAATAAATGAATTTGCAAAGGATAAAAATATTGATGTCGATGTGAGTGGATTTGAAAAATTATATGAAGAACATCAAAAAATATCAAATGCTAATAGAAATATTGTTGGAATGGAAAAACAAAATTCTGCTCTTTTAAATCTAAATGTTGAATCAAAATTTGATTATGATTCACTAAGTTTAGATAGTAAAGTAATTAAACTATTTGACCAAAACTTTAATGAAGTTAATAGTTTAAAAAATCAAGATGGATATGTAATTGTTGATATTACTCCATTTTATGCTACAAGTGGTGGACAAATAAATGATACAGGTTATATCAATAATTATTTTGTAGATGATGTTTTTAAATCTCCTAACTTTTTACATATTCATCACGTTAAAAATGCAACTTTAAATTTAAATGAAAATGTTCATTTATCAATAAATACAGAAAATAGAAGAAAAAACATGGCTCATCATAGTTCTGAACATATTTTACAATCTGCTCTAAAAAACATTATTGATAATAATATAAAACAAAGAGGAGCATTTAAATCTCCTGAAAAACTTACTTTTGATTTTCATTTAGATTATAAATTAAGTGATGAACAATTAATTCAAATTGAGAATTGAGTTAATCAATATATTAAAATGAATCACAATGTTGAAGTATTGCATATGAGTTTAGATGAAGCAAAAAGCAATAATGTAATTGGTTATTTTGATGATGTTTATAAAAAAATTAATGGTTTATTAAGAGTTATTAAAATTGGAGATAAATCAATTGAATTATGTGGTGGAACTCATGTAAATAACACAAAAGATATTGAAGAATTTAAAATTCTAAATTTACAATCCAAAGGAAGTGGAACGTGAAGAATAGAAGCAATTTCAACACATGATAATATTGATAAATACAAACAAGATATTTTAAACAATTTTAATAATATTTATAATGATTTTAGAAATGAATTTAAAAATAATAATTTTGATTTAAATTCTTTAGATGAATTAAAAAATAAATATATCTTATCGCTAAACAATTCATATTTTTTTCAATTCCCTCAAATCGTTAATAATTTTATAAATGATGTAAATAATCTTAAAAATCAATTGATTAATGTATGTAATTATAATTTAGTTATAAATATAAAAGAACAATTCAAAAAACAATCATCAAATATAAAATTGGTTAATTTAGATAATCTTAATGATAGATCAATATGTATTGCATTAGAAGAGTTATCAAATGAAGATAAAAATAGTATCTTTTATCTAGTTACTGAGATTAACAACAAATTACAATATTATATTGTTACTAACAAAAATAATTCAATTAATCTAAATGATAATGCAAAACAAATTAATGAAATAATTAATGGAAAAGGAGGAGGAAAACCCTTCTTTGTAAGAGGAGGAAGTCCTGAAATTAATAAGAGAAATGATTTAATTGAATATATCAAAGGTTTAATAAATTAATATGCGCAAATTAGGTTTAGATTTAGGTACAAAAACCTGTGGGTTTGCAATCACTGATGAAATGTGTATAATTGCTAATGGTTTAGAAAATTTAAATTATTCAAATAATGATTTTCAAATAATTTTGGATAGAATTGAATATTACTTTAATTATTATGAAAAAAAAATTGATGAAATAATTTTGGGATTTCCAAAAAATGTAAGAGATGGATCATTGAATGAAAGAAGCTATTTAATTTTAGATTTTAAAAAATTTTTAGATGATAATTTAAAGATCCCATTAAAAGTTATTTTATATGATGAAAGATTTACAACTAGGATTGCAAAAACATATCTTAAAGAACAACATCATTTAAAAAATAGTAAAATTAAAAAAATTAAAGATGAAATTAGTGCAGTTGTTCTATTAAGTGAATATATACAATATAAAATTTAGTCTATATTTTAGGTTCATGGTAAATTTATTATTAAAACTTAAAATATTACTAATTTTTTTAATATTAAATTTTAAATATGGAATGTTTTTTAAATTAAAAATATAATATAATATCAATTATGCAAAAATTGAAAAAAAACAAGCAATCTTTATTTAAATGTAGATCTCAACATTTACCAGTTGCATTAACCGGTTTATCTCTAGGGATTTCTGGATTAGCGACTGCATTAGATTTGATATTAAGAAATAATGTAAATTGTGATTATAATAATTTTAATGGTTGATGAATTTCTATACCATTATTTTTAATAGTTACTATAATTATAATTCTAGTTAGTTTTAAGCATGTTTTACATCCAAAGGTTGTATTATTTGATGCAAAAAATCCTCTAACCTCTTCATTTTTGCCAACATATAGTATGACAATAATGTGTATTGGTGGTTTTTTAGCAGGTTGACAATATGATAAAGGTGATGTACCACCATTGCAAGTAATAGGCGCTATTATTATGTGTATCGGGGTTTTGATCCATTTTATATTTATTTTCTTATTCTCCTTTTTTGTATTAAAAAAACATAAATGACACTCAGATTCAATGTATGGATCTTGATTTGTACCAATGGTTGGAATTACAACTGCTTCAACATTTGCAGGAAGATTCAATAGCAATATTTTACCTCTTGAATTTTTCCAAGCTATTTGATTTTTTGGATTTGTATCTTTTATTATTCTTTTTCCTATTATTACTTATTCTTTATTATTTAAGAAAAAAGCCGATAATGAAAAATTTCCTTCAATTGCTGTAAATTTTGCTCCTCCAAATTTATTATTAGCAAGCTTTTGCCAATCATTTGCAATACCTTCAACTAAACCTGGAAATACTATTTTTGACTTCAATTCTAATGCATTCATTAATGTTATATTAATTTTATTAATGTGTTTTGGGCTTGTTTATACAATTATTCTGTATTTATTCATAATTAGAATATTCTGAAATAATAAATTTGCTTATATTTTTGCATCAATTACATTTCCATTAGCAATAGGATGTATTGCTACAACTAATGTTGGTATGTATTTTGATAAGCTTTATATTAATAATCCAACTTCTTTATTCTTTTCTCAAATTAGTCAATGTTGCTTAATTTTAGGTTATATATTCACAGCAATTGCAACAATTTTAATTTGTTATGTAATGGTTAGATTTTTTATAAAATCTTGACACATTATGTTTTCAAACAAGTATGATAATGTTAAGCATGAATGTTATTGTCAAAAAAAGGAGTAAATAATGATTAAATTATATGATTCAAGAACTAATAAGTATATTGAATTAAACGAACCAGAAATTAGTATATACAATTGTGGTCCAACAGTATATAATCATATTCATATTGGCAATGCTCGTCCTTTAATTACATTTGATGTTTTAGTAAGATTATTAGAATATAAAAAAATACCTTATAAATATATACAAAATATAACTGATATTGATGACAAAATTATAAATGAATCAGCAAAACAAAATATAAATGAATTAGAATTGAGTTCATATTATATGAATCAATATTTTGAAATTAAAAACAAATTAAATACAATTCCAATGATAAATCCAAAAGTCAGTGACAATATTGACGGAATAATAGACTATATAAATTTATTAGTTAATAATAATTCTGCTTACATCGAGGAAGGTGATGTGTATTTTAATACATCCTCTATTGCTCAATATGGTGAAATTTCAAAGAGAAAACCAAATGAATTGATGATGGGAGCAAGAGTTGAAATTGACAAAAAAAAGCATAATGAAAATGACTTTATTTTGTGAAAAAAAACTGATAAAGGTTTAAATTGATCAACAAAATGATCAATTGGAAGACCTGGTTGACACTCTGAATGTTCATACCTAATAAATAAATACATTGGCAAACAAGTTACAATTCATGGTGGAGGAATGGATTTAAAATTTCCTCATCATGAAAATGAAAATGCACAAAATATGGCATTATATAATTGTTCATTAGCAAAAATTTGAATGCATGTTGGAATGATTAATATTGATAATGAAAAAATGTCAAAATCATTAAATAATTTTATCCTTGTAAAGGATATATTAGAAAAGTTTTCTTATCAATCATTAAGATGATTTTTTTATCAATCTGGTTACTCAAATCCTTTAAATTATTCAAATGCGATAATGGAACAAATGCAAAATGAAATTGCAAAGTTTAAAAATGCAATTAATTTTGCTAAAACCACATTAATTATCAACGATATTGAATTTAAACCTCACAGTTTGATTTCTAAAGATTTTCGACTTGCCTTAGAGGACAATTTAAACTTAATTAATGCAATTACTGATTTATATAAATTAAATAAAGAATTAAATAATGAAATTAAAAATAAAAATTTTAATAGAATTAATGATTTACTTTTTATTTTAA
>CASFKH010000089.1 GCA_949295235.1 uncultured Ureaplasma sp.
AAAACGTATTTGCAAAATTCAATTGGAGGTGAAATCACAAATTTTTGGTGTCATCTAAAATCTGAAAATAGTAAGTTTGCAAAAATGTGCTTAAACACATTAAAAAAATCTTAACTTCATAGCTTGGTATTGTATTTAAACATAAAGTCGAAAATCAACTAAAACACCCTAAAAGAACAAAATATATTGAACCAGGTCATATTCAACTTGATCTAAAATATTGGTAGTTAAAGAGAAAGGATTAAATGAAAAAAATTGCTATTTTTAATATAATCGATACATATTCTAGGTTTGTTTGCGGTGTTGTATTAGAAGATCAATCTACAAGCGGGATTATGAATCATTTAAGGATTGGATATAAATGTTTTGAAAACAATAAATCTATATCAAATCAATTCAAACCGATAATGTGATAACGTTTAAGGTACAAATTTAATACAATTTAATTAGTTTAGAAAATTCTATGTAGATAATAAAATATTAAAACATTAATCCCTCTTGATGAACCCGGATGTAATGGTTGTATTGAAATACATCGTAAAACGATTGATCATTGTTGTTTAAATGAATTTCGGGATGTATCATCATTCGATGAAATTCAAAAAATTGTGATAAATTTAAAAATCATTACAACTATCAATAGTTTCTCCATTATTCTGAATTAAATCATTTACCTATTTCACAAAAATATTTAATTCCTAAAAATGTAATAGATTCACTTATGATTTTGCATTGAAGTTGTTAGTCAAAAGACTATTCTTAAACAATATTTATTGATTGTATATTTTTATTTAAAAACACAATAATCATAATTATCGTCAGTTCAGTATAAATTACATTTTTTCAATTACTAATACTTTTTCTATTTTTGTGGCTTGGGATTTCTTTTTATTTAACATATTTGTAACTTTGTTATTTTGCTTATAATTATAGTCATAATATATTTCGACGAACTTATATTTAACATCATTTTTTATTTGTTGTCAAACGTTTTCGATTAATTCATTATCATGAATATCACCTACAACTAAACATACTTTTGCTCCTGATTTTAATTTTTTATATATTGCATTTAAATATTTTTTTATAAATAATACATAATTTTTAAAATTATGTTTATTCGACAATTTTATATTTGATAACTCATTCTTTTCAAAACCTAATAATCACAATTTTAATCAATTACTACTTGTATAATTAACTATATTCATATATGGTGGAGAAGTAATAACTAAGGATATAGAATTATTATAAATTTTTTTGCATTCAATAGTTGCATCATGAAGATACATTTTTGATTTACAAATTTTTAATAATATATCATCATATTTTGAATTCACACGATCTATAATTTTTTGGAAAACATCTACATTCGGTTTTATTAAATTATGTTTAATAGAATAGTTTTTAACATAATTAGGAGACATAGAAATTGCATTAGACATAGACAATGAATAATAAATCGTATCTTTTTTATTCTTTTTCATTGGTCCATGCATTATACCTATTGCAAATGCGAGAATTAAATTATTAATGTCATTATTTTTTTTTCAATATTTTCCTATTTTTTCTCGTAAATATAAAAGTTGATATAAAGTTTCATCTGAATAATAGTATTTTAATATTGGATCAATTTGTAAAAATTTTGATCTATATTTTTCATGGTTATTGTAAAAATTATTTTTTAAAAATAATATTCTTTTTATAATTTGATCTTTAGAAGATGTAGATTGCTTTGCCTTAGTTAGAACATAAGAATAGGGGTTTAAATCAGTTCCAATAAAATTTCTATCTAGCTCTCTAGCGACTAAAGATGTAGTTCCTCTACCTGAAAAATTATCCATAATCCAATCATATTTGTTGGAATATTTTTGTATAAAATAAGATGGTAAAGATGGAGCAAACATAGCTAAATATGAAGAGATATTATGTAATTTAGAATAAAATTTTGATTGTTTTCTTCCTCAATCAATATCATCTAAAATTATATAATTCTTTTTATTTAAATTTTTATACAAATATATATTTTTCATATTTATTATTATATATTTTCATATTTATTATTTGTGAGTTTTATTAGCATATGAAACGATTAAATCATTTATTTTTTTAAATTTATCTAAATTGAATTTACCAATTATAATATTCATTATTTCTAAAACTTCATTAGCAAATTTTAAATGATCTTCATATAAATTATTTAATTTAATCCGATGTGAAGCATGGATATTTTCATTTATAATTAATTTTCAATAAGAATTCTTAGAGTTGTCAGATTTATTTGAATACTCTCCATAATATATTTCGTCAATTTTTTTAAAAATATCGATTTGTTCATTATTATTAAAAATTAAAAAATTATTTATATGTTTGCTAAATTTAGTTTTATCATCTTTAAAACTATTCCTTTTCCGATTAAATAAGGTGTTAATATGTTCGCTAAATAAATCTTTATATTGTTGATTAAATGTTTCTTGTCTTAAAATTTCATCATCAATAGATATTCATATCAAAAACTGCTCAAAAAATGATCTAATACTTACAAAAATGGCATTTAAATATGTATTTTTTGGTTGATTATTATGTATTAATTGGTTTCTTAAAATAATAAATACATATAAAGGATCATCATTAGAAATATCATTTCATTGCTCTGAACACATTATATTATTAATATTATCAATATTAGTTTTTATATTAATACTTGTTAAAAATCTATCTAAAACTTTATCATCATGATATCTTAATTGAGTTTTGTAAATATTTTCTAGCATCTTTTTGGATAAACTAAGATCATTAATTTTTCTTAATTGTTCGTCAGATAATTTTGCATCAATATTGATATCATTTAGTAAGAATAATAGTGAGGATTTAAAATCATCAATATATTCTTTTCTAATTGGTCTAGTAGTAATAATATTTTTATCTCAAGATGTATATATAAATTTTAATAATTTAGATTTTAAATTTTTATGATCTTCAAAATAAATTTTGTATCTATTATCAAATTTAATTTTTATATATTCATTATCAAATTCAGTTAAGGAAATGAATAAAATATCGTCACAAATAATTTTTCTAATTTTATTAAATGAATGTGTTCTTTCTAAGGCGGAAATTCGACTAGATATGATTAAGCGTTTTGAAATTTTGTAAAATACTTCATTATTTAAAAAATCTACATCTATACTATCATTAGAATAATCTTCACCATAATAAAAACATGAATATAAATATTGAGCTTCTTGATAATCTTTAATAATTTGTTTTTCATCTCTCCTAATTTTATTTGAAACAATATTTAATTGATTACTGTTGCAGTTTCTAAAAATACTTAATAAATCAGCATAATATTTTGATCTTGATCATTTTCTCATTCCTGGTCTTTCACCCACAAGATGTTTATCATAAATATAACTCCATAAATCACTAGAGTTTTCAACAATAGAACAATAAATTTCATATTCAAATTTCTTTTCCTGAATTTTTTTAATAATTTCAACAATTTTATTGTAATTTTTATGGGTTAATTCCATTAAATCATTATCTGATATAAATTCATCCTCAATATCATTTTTTGACATTTCTTCTGAATTAGAATTATTATAATAAAAATTGTTTCAATAATCGTCCTCAAAATTAGGTAATTTAAAATCATTATTAATCAGTTTTAAACACATAATTCTTCTATTACCTTCTGCAACGATAAAAGAATTATTTTCTTTATTTTTAACAATAACAATTTTTTCATTTTTATTGTTAAAACCATTTTTATAGATGCTTTCAAATAGATTTAATAAATCAGATAAATTACCCTCTGAATAAATCAATTCATTAAATATTTGTTCTTGATTATCCTTACTAGTCCCCTTGTAATTAATTCAATTAAATCTTGATTTATATCATCAATCAAAGTATATCTGGGGTTATTTTTTGATAACAAAATGGAATTAATGTTAATTGTATCGTTATTATCAATAATAAATTTAAACATATTTTATGCTCCTTAATATAAATAAATTAGATATACTTATATAATATTGTATTTGCGATTAATTATAAAATTGTTATTAAATCAATTTAATATTGAATCATTTTAACATAAAATTATTTTGCATTATACATATCCTCAGATGTAATTTTAGTGTAAAAGTAAAATATAAAAATAAAATTATATTATTAATAAAAATAAATGAATATATATCGGAATAAGAAATAAAGTTCATAAAAAATTTATTTTAAAACTGAATATGAATAAGAATATTAGATAAACAAAAAAAACTATAATTATTAATTACAGTAAATAATAATTATAAATGTTTATAATTTTCAAATTTTTAACCAATATTTGTTCTTTTAATAAAAATTTTGAAATGACATTAAATGTTATATCTATTCATATTAGTGATTTTTATTAATTATTTTGTTTGATATACTAGATTTAATGATGGAGAAATGAAGTTATAACTTGTTATAGTACTTCCATCATTATAATAAAACTTCTCTTTATTATAATTATCTGCTTGAATATCTGCTAAGTCTTTATGAAAACTATTAATTGGAGTGCTTTCATCAAATATTCAATTAGAATAACTAAAGTTAGATTGGAAACTTTCTGGGGTTATTTTAATAGCAGATATATAGTATTGATAATAATAAATATATGGATCATAATAACTAGGTCTATATGAATATGAATTACCAGCATTCATAAAAATTGGCTCAATAGTACAATTAAATCATTTTAAGGTATTTTCTTTTACACATTGACTTGATACTTCTTTATCTCCATCTACTAAATATTGATATACATTATTACATTTAATTTCAATATTGAATGTTCCATCATTATTAATATCTATTGAATTTAAATTATAAATAGAAAATGTTCTTGTAGAATAGTTTGATGAACTATATTTAGTTCAATTTGGAAGTCGTCTATTAGATGAGAATGAACTATGATATACACGGCCAAAATAAGTATTTGTTGAAAAAGGAGTAGTTAAAATATTGTAATTATATAAGTTGCAAAAATCAAATCAATTTTTAACATCGTTTCAAGCAATATCTAACTTTTTTTTAGAATTTAAGTTATATCATGTATTGTTTAAATCTTTATTTATTTCATTTTTAAATTGATTAACAGTGGTTGCAATAGAATAATTTGAATTATAAATATTATTAAATTTAGAAGAATCTATATATTGAAATGAATTATCAAAATTATTATCAACTGGTTCCACATCATTTTGTGTAATTGGTTCAATAATTCCATTAGAACCAAATTTTAATCCATTATTAGAATCATCATCACTACTACAACTTACTAATGAAATTGATAAAGGAATTGCAGACGCAATCCCAACTCCTAATAATGATAATCCTCATTTTAATTTTTTACTAATTTTCATACTTTTTCTCCCTTAAAATTACTTATAATTTTAGTTTTTTTGTCATGTCAAGGTTAATAAAAATGAAATATATAAATAAAGATTCTTAAATTATTCTTAAAATCTTATCATTTTGCAATATT
>CASFKH010000090.1 GCA_949295235.1 uncultured Ureaplasma sp.
AAATTCAATAAGGAATTTAAACAAAAAAATGCAATTGGTAAATGATTACAAACTGAATTCTATTTAAAAAACAAATAAAATCAACAGCTAATATATATAACTGTTGATTTTTAATTAATATAAAAATTATTAATACTATTTTTTAATTTTATTAGCAACAAATTCCTTAACACCTTTGCTAAACAAAAACTTAGGAACTAATTTTGCAGGAATAATTACAGATTCACCAGTTGACAAATCAGTTCCTGGACGTTCTGCACGTTCCTTAATTTTAATTTTTCCAATAATTCCAACTTTTGCTTCATGAGCAACTGCTAAATCATATAGAATCATATTTTCGTATTCAGTAATAATTTCTTCAACTTGCTTTTTAGGTAAATTAGTAGAGTAAGAAATCTTATCAACTACTTGTTTACGAGTCATAGGTTTTTTAGCGTCAGACATTTTAATAATTCCTTTCACAATATTGTATATTTATAATTATATCAATTTAATTGCACTTTCTAATGCTAAAATCACCATGTTTTTAAAAGATGATTGACGTTCTTCGGGTGATAGATATGAATTCGTTACTAATGAATCACTACATGTTAATAATGTAGCAGCTTTTTTATTTAATTTTAAGGCATTAGCAAACAGTCCATATGCCTCCATTTCAACACATTTAGAATTTGTTCTTTTTGCAATTTCTAAATATGGTTCATCTGAATAAAACGCATCTGAGGAATAACATGTACAAATTTTAATTTTTTTATTTAATTCTTTTGCGGTATTTGCAATTAATGAATTTATTTCACTAGAAGGATATAAAATGTTACCTTCATTTAATCCTATTAATTTAGCATATACAGATTCACTAAATGCAGATTCAACTAAAATGATATCATTAATTTCAATATCACTTGAATATGAACCAGTTGAACCAATTCTAATGATTGTATCTACATCATAATATTTATACAACTCATATGAATAAATCCCTATAGAAGGAATACCCATTCCATGAGCCATTATTGATATTTGTTTATTTTTATAAAATCCAGTATAACAATATGCATTTCTAATATTGTTAACCAATCTAACATTTGACAAAAAATTGTCGGCTATCCATTTAACTCTTAATGGATCACCAGCCATTAAAACAATTTTTGCTATTTCACCTTTTTTTGCAATATTATGAGGAGTCATATTTAATAAATTATTGTTTTCATCAATGGTATCATCTTTTTGTTTTTATAGATTTAATACCATCTAATTCTCTTCCTTCAATTAGTGCTAATGAAGCACCACCACCAGTTGAGATGAAGTTAAATGAATCTTCTTTTCCAAGTTTTTCAGCAGCTGCGGCAGAATCACCACCACCAATTACAGTATATGCACCAGCATTTGTTCTTTGAGCAATTGCATTACAAATTTCATTTGTTCCATTTGCATATTCACTAAATTCAGTAACACCCATTGGACCATTTCATAAAATTGTATTAGCATCATTTATATCTTTTACAAATTTAGCAATTGATTTTTTACCAATATCTAATCCCATTAAACCTTTTAATCCTTCTTCTTGAGTTCTATATTCAGGTTCAATATTAGCAAATTCAGGAGCGCACATAAAATCACATGATATTGATAATTTTTCAGGGTATTTATCCATTAATTCTCTTGCAACAGGAATCATATCTTTTTCAACCATTGATAAACCTACATCATAACCTTGAGCGGCAACAAATGTGTAAGCCATTCCACCTGAAATTATAACCTTATCAGCTTTTTCAATTACTTTTTCAACTGCTTTTAATTTATCACTAACTTTAGCTCCACCAAATATAACTAAAAATGGAGAAGATGGATTATCAATTACATTTGATAATGTATTTATTTCATTTGACATTAAAAAACCAACACAAGATTTTTTTGCAAATTCACCAATTCCATATGTAGAAGCATGTTTACGATGTGCGGTACCAAATGCATCATTACAAAATACATCACATAAACTTGCTCAATATTTTGATAATTCTTGATCACAACCAGATTCTAAATTAATTAAATTTCCATTTAAATCTATATCATTAAAACGAGTATTTTCTAAAACAATGACATCTCTTGGACTCATATTATTGATTTCATTTTCAACAGTTTTACCTTTGTTGTCACCGATGAAAATTAATTTGTTAGCTTTACCATTTAATTTATTTGCTAATTCTTTTGCAACTAAATATAGAGAATATTGACCAGACTTAACATCATCTAATTTTTTTACTCTTCCTAAATGAGAAAGAATAACAATCTTTGCATTATTTTCAAGCAAATAATTAATTGTAGGCAAAGCAGCATCAATTCTTTTAGTTGATGTAATTTCTTCATTTACAATTGGAACGTTTAAATCTAGACGTAAAAACACAACTTTATTTTTAACTTTAGTATTTTCTAATGTAAATTTTTTATTATA
>CASFKH010000091.1 GCA_949295235.1 uncultured Ureaplasma sp.
ATTGCCACTATAGTTTATAAGATGAGTTTCAATTCTAGGATATATATGATTGAATGTTTTTGATTTTCCAATAAATGTAACTGATTTATATTTTTTATTATCCAAAATAGTAAAAGTTATATAAATACCAAACTTTAAAAAAATTTTATCTTTATTATTTCTAAGGTTAGCAGTAGGAAAACCTAGTAATTTTGTTGCAATTTGATTACCTTTAATTACCTTTGAATTAATAAAATACGGATTTATTAAAATATTATTTATTTTTTCAATTTTGCCTTTAGAAAGTAATAATTTTATTTTTGAACTATTAAAACTATTTTTGGAACGTTTTATTATTTTTAATTTGATTGATTTACATAAATTGTTTTTTAAATAATCTACATTTTTTTGATCATTGCCAAAAATAAAATCACTCCCCACACTAATTTGTTTAGGTTGTATTATATTTAAATATTTATCAATAAATTCAATTGCACTACAATTATTCTTTTTTAAATCAAAAATAAAAATATGATCAGGATTTATTGTTCTTTTAATATCATATATTCGTTCATCTAAATTATAGATAATTTGTTTTTTATGAGGAACATTTCATATTAGTAAAACTGCAATCTTATTTTTGAAATTGTTTGCTAATTTAATGTGTCCTTTATGAACGCCATCAAAACTTCCAATTATAAAATTGTTAATTTTAATATTTTTGATTTTGTTTAAATTATTGTTATTTAAATATATTTTCATTAATATTCTCTAATTTTATAGCATCTTTTAAAAGATAATCTCCAATTTGTGTTCTTATCAATCCGGCTAAATTTGCATAATTGTCTAAATGAATTCCTAAGTCGTGACAAAAGCTTCTAATATAAAATCCTTTTGATACTTTTAATTCAATAATTAATTCATTAAATTGATATGATATTATTTTATAATCAATCAATTTTACAAGCTTAGGAACAATTTTAAAATTAACATTATTTCTAGCCAATTCATATGCTTTTTTACCTTGTATTTTTATAGCACTGAATTTTGGCGGGGTTTGAAAATATTGGCTATTTTTAAAATATTCTAAACTATCTTTTATTTTATCTATATTTATATTTTTGTATTTATAATTTATTATTTTTCCTTCACTATCATATGTATCAGTTTCATAATTAAAATGAATAGTAGCAATATATACTTTATAATAATCAATAATTGTATTTAGTTTTTTTGTGCCACTATTATAACCTAATAATAATAATCCAGTGGCTAATGGGTCAAGCGTGCCAGAATGTCCAACCTTTTTAATTTTGGTAATTGCTTTAAATTTTCTAATCACATCATTGGAAGTTCAATGCTTTGGTTTATCAACAAGTAAAATATTATTTTCACATTTCATAATATTATTTTATAATATACATTAAATATAGTTATAAATATGAACAATAAATATTTTAAATTAGATAAAGATGATTCAAATATTGATAATAATGTAAGTGAATTAAATTCGAAACCCTTAGAATCAATATTTTCAAAGAGTTTAAAAAAAAAGAAATGATATAAAACTGCTTTGATCCAATTATTTTTTATTTATCTTATTCCTATTAATTTCAAAAATAGATATAATCAACAATTAGAAATTTTTATAAGATATTTTAACCGCTCTTATAATTCTAATTATCACATCGAATATTTAGATTTTGATTTTTATAAATTTTATCTTAAATATGTTAAATTAAAAGCTATTTATTTTTTGATTGGTTTTTATTCATTAATTTTGTTAGTTTTAATTATTTTAATTCCAACTCTAATCCTTGTTTAATATTCCAATATTAATTGGGATATTATTTTTTATACATTTGATTTGATATTTATTTTCGATTATTTGACTAATATGGTCTACAAATACAAGTTCAGAATAGTGATTTATATTTGCTATATTTAAATTTAAGTTATATGCATCTAGATATGTGTGTCATTTTAGATCACCAGTTAAAAATAGATCAGTATTATTTTTTATAATTTCATTTATATATGAACTACATGATCCTGCACCTATTGCAATTGATTTTATCGATCTATTTTTTTGTTGGTCAATATAATAAATTGGATTTGTATATGAATTGTTAATTTTTTTAATCAAATCAATTAATCTAATTGGTTTATTTAATTCAAATCAATAAATGTAGTCATTAATTCATTTTGAATTACTAATTAAATTTTGATTAATTTTAAAGGATTTAAAAATTTGGTAACTTGTTCCGCATTCATATTTATCATAGCAGGTATGTAAACAAATATGTAATATATTATTTTCAATTAATTTTTTGGAAAGTAATATATTATTTTTATTTATAGGATCAAATTTATTAACTTGTTGATTTATTAGAATTGGATGATGAGTTATTAGAACATTACATTTATTTTTAATTGCTTCTTCTATTATTGGAAATGTTACATCTAATGAGCAATAAATATTAATAATATCCTCATCCTTATATTCATTGCATCCGCATTTATCTCAATCTTCTTGATTATTAAAATTAAATAAATTATCTAATAAATTAACTAATTCACTTTTTTTCATAACAATAATTTTTAATTATCCTATATTCTTCATTTAAATCTTTATTTACTACTTCTAAATTAAGAGTTGATAAATATTGATATTTATTAAGTAAATAATTTTTTATTTCAATTTGATTTGAATTTTTTATAATTGGACCAATATAAATATCATTTTTATCAATAATATTAGTTTGTTTTTTTTCAATTAAGATAATAACATAATAATGATTATTTTCATATACTACAATTTCATTATTAATGCAATAATTGTTATTGGCTAATCATTTTCTAAGTTTTGCATTGTTACTATTTGATTGCAATATATAATATTTTGGATTAATAGAAGATTTTGAAATTATTTCAATTATATTTTGGCTACCCATTCCACAAATTGTAATATAGTCTACATCAATATTTATATTTAAATTTTCTAATCCATTATTTTGTAAAAATTTAATTTGGTTTGTATAGCCTAATTTAATCACATTTTTTTCACCATTTTTAAGTGGTAATAGATTACAATCTATATTTAAGACAAAATTACATATTTTATGTTGAATTAAAAATATGGATAAGTATGCATGGTCACAACCTACATCAATTACCATATTTGATTTTTGTATTAAATTTGCAACAGAAGATAATCTTTTAGTCATTAAAACCATTTCCAAAAAAGCTTGATAATTTTTTAATTCTAGGTAATTGTTTTAATTTTCTAATCGCTTTTGATTCAATTTGTCTTGCTCTTTCACGAGTAAAATTACATTCATTACCAATTTCTTCTAAGGTCATTGCTTTTCTATATGGACGTAATCCATAACGCATACGTATAATTTCTTCTTCTTTATCATTTAAAACTTTGCTAAATATTTCATCAATTTGTTCTAATAATAATTCATTTTCAGAGTGTTCTTCTGGAGACATTACGTCATTATCTTGGACAAAATCAACGAATTGAGATTCTTCATCATGTCCAATAGGTTTGTCAAGTGATACTGGATCAATATTTATCTTTTTAATATAACTAATCTTTTTTGGAGTTAAACCAGCTTTTGCTCCTCCCATTTCCTCACATAATTCTTCGATTGTTGGATCTCTTCCAAGTTCTTGAACTAATTTTCTTTCAAATTTAATTAATTTATTAATAGTTTCTACCATATGCACAGGAATTCTAATAATTCTTGCTTGATCAGCAATTGCTCTAGTAATGGCTTGACGAATTCATCAAGTAGCATATGTACTAAATTTATTTTTTAAATTGTAGTCATATTTACTAATAGCTTTTAGTAATCCTTGGCTTCCTTCTTGAATTAAATCTTCAAGTTCTAAACCACGATTAAGATATTTTTTTGCAATTGATATTACTAATCTTAGATTTGAAGTAAAAAATTGATTAATTGCATATTCTTTTTGTTCTTGATCACCTTCAATCAATAATCTTCCAAGTTCAAGTTCTTCATCATTATTTAACATTTTAGAATCTCCAAGGGTTGCTAAAAATGCTTTTACAGCATCATCAACATATTCGTTTTGAGATCCAATTTTGCTAATATATTTTTCTGAATCTACAATTCCATAATTTTCTTTTAATTTTTGAATATATTTTGGATCTAATTCTAAATTTTCATTTTCAATTATTTCAACTCCATTATTATCAATAGTTTCAAAAATTTCTTGCATTTCATCATCTGTTAATGAAAAATGTCTAAATGATGATTCAATTTCTGATTGATAAATGATGTTTTTACCTTTTTTTGATTTAGCTTGATGAATTAAAATATCTAAAAGCTCATTTGGAGTTTTTAATAATATATTATTTTTACCAGCTGATTCTAAAATTAAATTTTGATTAAAAGTATTGCTTAGATCATCATTAAAGGATAAATTACTAACTTTATTAATTTCAATGTTTGCTTTTTTATTTACATTCTCAACATTATTTTTATTTGATCCTAAAATTATTGATGTTTTTTTCTTTTTTGTTAATAATTGTGAATCATCTTCAATTTTTTTAGTATTTTTTGTTTTATCATTTTCTTTAATTAAAATATCATCATTATGTTTTACAACTTTTGATTTTCTTTCACGAGTTTTAGTTATTGACCTAGGACTACTAGTGTGTTCTTTATTTTTCATATTTTTACTCCTATTTTATAATTGAAATTATTTTTGGTATATTATTTGAATTTGGATTTTTTAAAAATTCTATATTATTGTAAAATTCATTCACTATTTCAGGTTCAATTGGATTATCACTATAAAGAGTTGCGATTGTATCACCAACTTTTGCATAATCATTATTTTCTTTTTCCAAAATAATTCCAGCATTAAAGTCAATGTCATCTTCTTTTTTAATTCTTCCAGATCCTAATTTTAAGCTAATGTATCCAAATTTTTCAGAAGATTTAAAATTTATATATCCATTATCTTTACTTATAATTTTCAATGAATATTTTGATTTTCAATAATCATGATTGTTTAATAAATTTCAATCTCCATGATTATCCTTAACAAAATTAATAAACCTATTGTAGGAATCATTTGATGAAATTGCTTCATCAATTAATTTTATTGCATTTTCTTTATTGTTTACAGCTTTAGTTTCAATTAAAATTTCAGAAACTATATCATATATTAAATCTTTTAAATATTTAGAATTAAAATTACCTTTTAAAAATTCAAGACTTTCTTTAATCTCAATAGCATTACCAATATTTTTACCAATTGGTGAATCCATGCTTGTTATAAAACATGTAAGATTTCGATTGAATTTTTTGGCTAAATATTTCATGATTCTAGCAAGTTCATTTGCAGTTTCTATGTCTTTACAAAATGCGCCATTGCCAACTTTAATATCAATAAATATATAATTTGATTCAAAACAGAATTTTTTGCACAAAATACTGGTAGCAATTAGAGGTAATGAATCAACAGTTCCTGTAACATCACGCAAATGATATAGTTTTTTATCAATTTTTGCATAGTTATCAGATTGTAAATAAATTGTAAAATGATGTTTGTCTAAAAATTGTTGATAATTATTTTCTTCAAAGCTCATATGAACTTTAATTGATTCTAATTTGTCAATTGTTCCACCTGTGTAGTTTAATCCACGACCAGATATCTTCATAATATCATAACCTAAAGAAGCTAAAATTGGACAAATTATTAATGTAATTTTATCTCCAATTCCACCTGAACTATGTTTATCAATTAATAAATTTAGTTTATTATTAGCGATTGGTTTAATAATTTTACATGTATTTAACATACCTTTAAGTAAATAATAGATTTCTTCATCAGTAGATCCATTAATTCTTATAGCCATTAATAATGCTGATGCTTGATAATCAGGGATATTTCCATTATTAAAATTATCAATAAAAAATGAATATTCATTCTCAGATAATGGAATTTTATTTTTCTTCTTTTCAATTAAACTTAATATATTCATACTCGATATTTTATATTTAATATTTTATAATAATTTATTTTTAAAAGATAAAACTGCTTATTTCTAAGCAGTATAAATATTAACTTAAATTTATAATATTATCTCAGTCATTATAATTTGAAATATATTCACTATCTATGAAATCAATTAATCTATAATCATATACAGCAACATCGCCAATTTTTAAAAACATGTTGTTATAAGCTTCTTCTTTTAAAATTGATGAGTCCATGGCTAATTTCACAATACAATTAAAGAATGTAATTGGATTTAATCCTAAGTATCCATTTTGATCTGTATTTAATTTATAAATTGTACCACTATTTGAATCACCTTGTTTTTGGATAAATGCATTTTGAACATCTTGATAATTAAATTGTGTAACAATATATTGATTTTTTAATCCGTCTGAATTTGAATCAAATAATGTTGTACCATTGTCGTTTCAAATTGGTAATCCATTTACCTTTGTAAAACAATTATCTGGAATTTGAGTTGGATCGTTTAATAGAGTTGTTAGTGCATTTACTAGATTTTTTACTTTATCAGTATTATTTGATTGACTATTTAAAATGTCATCAATTTTATCCATTGTTGCTTGAGTAATTGGCAAACCTGGTTCTAATATATAATTGTTATAAAAATTTTCTAATGAGCTAACTACAGATAATTTTGTTTGCACATATTTTATTATATTTTCACGTGAACCAAATTCATATAATGAACCTAAATAAGAAATTACATCACTATCAACAGGAGAGTTTGTATAAGTTTTATTTTCAAATAATATATCACCAATATTGCTTAAACCTAATGAACTAGCTCTATTAAATTGAAATCCAACAAATCCTGCACTTAGTTCATCGCTTGTGCTAAGAACTGGAGAAGTGTATCAATAGTTTGAATCTTCAGAATATTGTAAATCAGTTACAGTCCCATTAAAATAATTTGGTGCTCCATATCAAGAGTACGGATTAACCTTTGTTAATAGGAATGGATCTCCATTAAATGATGAACTAGTTTGAATATTAGTTTGAATATCTGCAATACTTGCGATTTCAGGACTTTTATCATTTAAACCAAATGAAGGATTATCTGTAATTGAAGATTGGTTAATTCATGCAACAACTGCTTTTCCATTATTTTCAGTTGCATCATTCAAAAATTGTACTAAATTTTTGAATGTAAATGTATCTGTATTAGCATCATAATTTAGTAAATATTCAATAGTTATTAAAAATTTATAATAATCAGATACACTTCTTGGATTTTCATAACATACAATATTTGAGTTTGTATTTGAACTAAAATTGTATTGAGAAGAATTCCACGAATTTTGTCAAATGGTATTTGCAATTGTATTGATGTTATCAATTGTTGATCAATTTCCATCAAAGTATAAATTAGGTAAACTAGTAAAATTATTCAATATATACATTTGATTAATAGAGTTTTGCAATTGTTCTTTAACTCATCCACTGCTACCTTCAGTTTGACCTGTTTGAAATGATAATGTATTTGTTGAGAAATCATAAAATTGACTATTTATAGCTTTCTTTTTAGAATTTAATTCAAATCCTGCTTGTGAAGTCAAATAATTTTGCATATAAAAATTTTGTGCAATTGTGTCAAGATTAGATTCATTATCATTTGCTTCAATTGCATTATTAATATAATCATTATTTGTAAATACAATGACAGGAGTTGCAATATAAGTTTTTGTATTATTTACATGTAAATCAACTGAGTTTATATAATTTGCAATTGATGATTCATATAGATTTTTTGCAAATGTTACAAAATCATCACTATTGTTTATTTGAGTAATTTGTTGGGAATTTGATGTTATAGTATTGTTTGATTTTGAATTATATGCTTTTGAATTAAAAGTTTTAATATTTGAATTATTAGATATTGCATTAGAAATTAATGATTTTATAATACTATATAGAGAATCAAAATCTCCAGTTGTTTGGTTACGAGTATATGGCATAACTCCTGCTATTCCATAACTTTTTCAACTATCTGGATTTTTATATTCTGAATATGATGAAGAGTTAGAATATATTTTATTTTTTAAATTGTTGCTAGTATCTAAAACTGATTCTGCTTTTATTAGTAAAAGAGAAGAATAAATTAGATTATATAATTCTGTGTTATTAATAGAATTTAAAATATCAATATATTCTTGTTTTGTATTTTTATCAAATCCAAAATCACTAGTTTGTTTTGAAGAATAATTTGAATTACTATTATTTAAATATGCAGTGTTATTAACAACTGATGCACCAAATAAATTATTTACACTAAAATCATTTGATTTAATAAAATTAGTCACATATTTAAAAATAATAGTTTCAAAATTATCAGTTAAATATGTTTTAAGAGTAGATTTTAAATCATATGAATTAGTATTTTCATTTATTGGACAAACAAAAGTTGCATATCTGTACATAAATGTGTTTCTAATTTCATTACATAGTTTTTGATAAGTTTCTAAACTTATTGTTCCTTGAGAAGTGGGTCCAACTGCTTCTTTCATTTTAGATAATCTATCAATTCCAATTAAATGAACACCAAAACTGTTTCTATTTAATACAAAATTACCAATTCCAGTTGAATCAGTGAAATTTAAGTTGTCTTTAACACCAACTGCACCACTATAATCTCCTAGAAATGCAGGACCATTATTGTCAAGATTATATGGAAAACCAAATACACCATTTGATCCAACTTGAGATTGATCAAATACTAAAAAGTTTTTCATTATTGAATCAGTGACAAGAGATGAAGAATCAATTGTAGGAACATTTGAATCAGTTATTCCAAAAACTGTATTATTTAGTTTATATAAAGCAGAAGCTGAGAAAGGGATTGAAATATCACCACTAAATAATTTATCAAATTCAATTGTCATTGAAGTTGAAGAATCTTCAGTGTAATTTTTTGGTAAATCAATTAAACCTGTCTCACTATTAACATATCTACCATTTATTAAATCATTCATTAGATTTCTAAATCTTTCAGTAGATGGTAAATCAGTTGGGTCCTTAGTTATTGGAGAAAATCATTGAAAATTATATGAACCCTC
>CASFKH010000092.1 GCA_949295235.1 uncultured Ureaplasma sp.
AGTTCAACACTTTTTATTAATGAAAATTCA
Source organism: uncultured Ureaplasma sp. (assembly GCA_949295235.1). Taxonomy (GTDB): domain Bacteria; phylum Bacillota_I; class Bacilli_A; order Mycoplasmatales; family Mycoplasmoidaceae; genus Ureaplasma. Next base: position 31 of record CASFKH010000092.1, read on the forward strand.
AAATGTTTTGGTTTAATGATTGCTTGAAAGACACTAATTTTTGAATTTTCAAGCTCACAATCATTTGGAATCTCATTAACTATTTTTGCTAACAATGGGTTGATATTATTTATTTTGCACAAGTATTTTTTTGAATCAAAAAAAACAATTAATTTATCATCTAATTTTAATCTTAATACATTTAAAATATGATGAATATCTGAATCATAAAAACTAAAAATATCATCTTTTTGTTTTTTTGCAAAAAATTTATTCATAATTAATTTAAAATTTTATCTAAAATTGCATTGATATATTTATAATTTTGATAATCAGAATATTTTTTTATTGTTATTAATGCTTGATCAATCAATATTTTCTTATCAGTATGCATTATATAAAATTCAGAAATAGCCTCAAAAAGAACGGCTTGATCAACAAGATTTAATCTACTACAATCTCAATTTTTATTTGTATGTTTATTAATAATATCAATTAGATGATCATAATTGTCTAAGAAATACTCAAAAATTTTTAATTGATCAGCATCCAAATCAAAATCGTAAATTGCTTCTTTTTTTATGTTAAACTTATCTAATTTAATTAAATACGAATAAATAAATTTTATAAGTTTTACTCTTTTTTCTCATTGAGTTGGAATTTTTATGTTTTCTTTACTCATATAATTTTATTTTGCTCTTCCAACATATTCTCCATTAGATGTATTAATTAAGACAGTTTCGCCTGATTTTATAAATTGAGGAACAAGAATTTCTCAACCTGTTACTAATCATGCTTTTTTAGTAACATTTTGAACAGTATTGCCTTGAACAGCTTCTTCAGCTTCTGCAATTTGAATCGCTACTTGATCTGGTAAACTTACTCCTAATAATTCATTTTCATATCTAATTATAGTAACTTCACTACCATCAGTAATGAAGTTTTTTTCTCATTCTAATTTTGATTTTAAAATTTCAATTTGTTCAAATGTTTCATTATTCATGAATACAAAATTATTTCCATCATCATAACTGAAAGTCATTTTAGAAGTTTCAATTGGAGCTTGTTCAACCTTTTCTCCAGTTAAAACTTCAGTTGTAATTGCTCCAGTTCTTAAATTTTTAACTTTACATTTTACAATTCCTTCTCTCATCGCAGTTTTATTAAAAGAATTTTCAATAACTTGATAAATATTTCCTTTAAAAATAAAAGTGTGTCCTGGACGTAACTCTTTAGCTTGAAAAATAGTAGCCATAATTTCTCTCCTTATAATATTTTTTGAATATAATATTAATTATATTTTAGAAAATGAATATAAACAAAAATAAAGGAATGTATTTAGAAACAATTATCAATAATAGCATTGAGCATTATAAGAAAAATAAAATTGCTTTATTTAGAAAACTAGATGTACCTGTAAAAATTATAGAAAAAAAGGATAATAATGTTGTAATCGCAAAAATTTATAAAAAATCTGATGTTGATTACTATGGAGTATATAAAGGAAGATTTATTGCAATTGAAGCTAAGCAAACAGAAAATCAAATTTTTTATATTCAAAAAATGCCTCAACACCAAATAGAATATTTAAATGAAATTGATGAACAATACAATGGTATAAGCATATTGATATTACATTTTAGTAATAACAATAATATTTATTGTTTTCCTTGGATTCAAATTAAAAATATAACTAAAATTATAAATAATGATCCCAATATCAATAAATTCAAATTAAATTTATTTTTTCCTGGTCGCATTGATTTTTTATCTTTAATAATAAAAAACGAACTTAACAATAAATAAAATAGTTAAAATGTAAATAAATTCTTATTAACTCATCAAATTAATTTCAATAAACTAAAAAGTGTTTTTATCTGTATTAGATAATTCAAAAAAATTAAACAATTTTTGAGTATCTATTATTATATATAATTATATATATGATGAATATTTTAAATTATACTATTTCTGAATTAGAAAAGATATTTATAGATAATAATATTAAAAAATATTTAGCA
>CASFKH010000093.1 GCA_949295235.1 uncultured Ureaplasma sp.
AAAATTCTAATACTTCAATAATTTTAAATATAATTTTAAAAACTTTAATAATCAATTAAAAGAAAATATAATTCCAATAGCATTTAATTGAAATAATCAATTTATTACTTTTTATTTATTTTTGTAAAAATTTGGGACTGTTTTAAGTTTGGGGTAATTTTTAAACTTTTTTGTATGATTTAAGTTTAAAAAACCAAATTTATTCTTAGAAAACATATTAGTCCTTTCAAAAGTCTCGTTTTTGAAGTGGAAAGCCCTGTCAATTTTTTGATGGGTTTTTTGTTTACTTCATATTTGAATTTTAATAAATTTTATATTGTCTAAAAAGATTGTGATTTAAACAATTTGAAAATTCTGTTATAAAAATCATTTTTGTTTATAATAATAACATAAATATATTTTAATTTTAAGGATTTTATATAAATGAAAAAAGAAATTATTAAAAGTTTATCTACTCATTATTTTAAAAATATTGAATTAGGTGTCTATTATTTAGATTTAGCTAAGCAAGCAAATGATTTTGGAATGGCTAATTTATCTAAATTCATTATTGATTTATCAAATGATAAAATTGTTACTCATAAAGATATTATTTATAATTATTTTTTGAATGCTGGAATTGATTTAATTGGAAATATTTCTGAAGTTAAATTTAAAAAATTTAAAACAATTAAAGATCTAGTAAATAATATTTGTGATATTGAAGAAGAAATAAAAAATGACGTTAATAAAATTGCAGATCAAATGTTAGATTGTAAAGATCATGAATCATATAACTTTTGACAATGATTTATAAAAGATATTATGAAAGATTATGGTGAAATTTTATATATAAGAGATATTTTATCAATGTCTTCAGATTTATTATTAATTGATCATATGATAGAAAAAAACTTAAAATAATATTTGTTATTAATTTATGGTAATGTAAAATAATTTGTGGAAAGTATCTTCTCCTTACATGGCTAGATACTTTTTTTTAGCTATTAATTTATACCATAAAATTATGGTAAATCAAATTCATCTTGAAATATTATTTTAATTTGTTAATAGATTACTCCTCAATTTTTAACTCTACAACTTCATTTCAAAAACTTGATTTTGAATTGCAAGATATACGAGTTTTTCAAGTGATTTGACATTTGTAAAATTATTTTTTATTTTAATGATTTTTCTAATATTACGATTTAAATTTTAATCATATTTGTTGTATAAATTAATTTTCTTAAATCAAAAGGACATTTAAATAAAGTTGTTAATTCATTAAGATTGTCTCTTCATGATTTAATTGCATAATTATATTTTTACCTTATTTCCATTCAAATTCATCAAAAGCAGATAATGCTACCTCAATGTTTTGTGCTCCATAAATAAGTTTCATATCCTTTGTAAATTCTTTTAAATTGTCATATCTAACATACTTCACAGAATTTCTTATTTTATGAACAATGCATTTTTGGATATCTGTTTTAGGAAAAATAGAATGTATTGCATCAGATATTCCTTTTAAATTGTCAAAAAATGTAATAAGAATATCCTGAATACCTCTTGATTTTAAATCATTAAATACAGATGCTGCTTAGATGATTCACTTTCAGCAATTCAAAACCCCAATACGTCTTTAATACCTTCTAAATTAATTCCTGTAGCTATATAAACAGATTTTTCATTAAATAGGTTATCATTTATATCCATTACTAAAGTAATTGTATTAGCAACTTGTGTTCCGTTAGGTCCAGTGTTAAAGTGATATTATATCTGTAACTGTTAAATCAACATTATTATCTTTAAAATACTGATTAATTGAATTAATTAATTCATATTTTACAGATTCTAATTCATTAACTGATTTAACACTACTAATTTTATTTTCAATAATTTTTTAAAATTCGCCAAGATAATCTTGAATAGAATTTGAGTCATTTTTTTGTAGCTTCAACTACTAATACAATTGGTACTATAATTATAGCAGCCGTGGCAACTGTTGCCCCAAAAATTCATAACACTCCCATATTTTTAGTATTATTTATAATTATTCTTAATGAATATTAATATTTATTTAAATTCTTCTAATATATATTGGGTATTTTCAATGGTTATATCTCTATCTTCAATATAGGTAGTTTTGAATCCATATTGATTCATTATTCGACTTATATTGCTTAAAACCATAAATGTTTCAAAGATTTGAGATTTATAGATATTACTTTTAAATTTGAAATTATACTTAATAAATTTTATATATGAGTTTAAAAAACCATAATTAACATCAGATAACTTAAAAATGTTATTATCATCATTTATAAATGAATCAAGATTTAAAATTTTTTGTTGATAATAAACAATTACATTATCATATTTATATGATGAAAATAATTTTTGATGTTTGCAATTAATATCTGAAATTTGGTCTATTAATTTTGATCTTTTAGCATTCTCAATTTCTTCATTTTTTAATAATGTTATAATTTCTTTTAA
>CASFKH010000094.1 GCA_949295235.1 uncultured Ureaplasma sp.
TGCTAATAAGCAATAAAAAACCTATCTAATATTGATAGGCTAATACTTCAAAAATACTTGAAAATAATTATAAATTTATTTTTTAAATTAACTATTTTAAATTTTTATAATATAGTAGTAATAATTGAAAATAAGTTGAATAAAACTCATATTCATTATTTTGCATTAATTTATTTCCAATTCTAGGCAATAATTCATTTATACCAGAAATAGCTTTATCAACAGAAATGTTCAATGGATAAATAAAAGGAGTATCTAAATTTCCAACATATTCATTCATATATGTTTTATTTATTATCTCTATTACCTAGATTTAAATTTAATATATTATCATAATTTGCAAAAAATGAATTAAATTGGTTTACTAATTGCTTATATTCATTAATTTCTGACATCTTTCTATCATATGCATTTTGATCAATGTGATTATTTTTTTAATAAATTATTATATTCTTGTTCAATTGCATTAAATCTATTAGAATAATCTAATTTAACAATTAATTAATCATAATTAATATGTGTATTTTAACAATTTGTATCAAATGATCTATATTGAGTAAATAATTGATTTGGTAAAAAAATATAAATTAGTTATATTTAAAGTATATGAGATTATATAACTTCATTTCAATCATAAATAATATTTGAATCATAATCATCTTTTGATAATTTTTGAAAATAATATTCCTTACTAAATGCAATATTTTTTTATTATCAAAATCATAATCAAAATTATTTATACATACAATTTTTTTTGATTTCTTTGTTTCTAAGAAATTATTATGAAGCCCTGAACCACAAGTATAATAATTGATAAAACTATTTTTATTTAAATTAACTAAAAAAAATAATTAAATAATTGTTCTGGATTTAGTTGATTAAAATCAATTGAATCTGAATTATTATTTATATTTTCAAACAAACTATAAATCTTTGCATTTTTATTATTGATACTATAAATATATATAAATGGAATAAATGCTATATATTGTTCTGGATTAATATTAATTGGAACAATATTGGAATCATCAAGATTATTATGATAATTATCATCATTGCTACTACAACTTACTAGTGCAATACTTGTTGGAATAGACAATAATCAATTGATCCAATTGAACTTAAAATATATTTCATTCTTTTTGTTAATTTCATAATTTTCTTCTAATTAAATCAAACTAATAAAATTAAATTTTAAATTACTTAGCTTTAATAATTGTTAATATGATTATGTTTTTCTTCTTCTAATCTTTTATATATAGTATAGTTAATGTATATATCCAATATAAAAGATGAGAGGGAGAAAATAAAAACAATCATAAAGGCAAGATAATTGCCATATAAATCAATGAGGCTTTGATTGGTTTCTAATTCAATGCAAGCAATTTGAATTGTAATTATAATTGCACCAATTAAAAATCCAATTGAGACTAAAAACTTAAAAATATTTTAATTTGGTTTTCATATATTTAGTCTTGAATTACCTCACAGTATTGTTTCATATTTGAATTTGTTGATTGAAATAATTTCATTTGTTCTTCAGTGTGAAAATAAATTTTGAAACTATTAGGATAATGCGCACCATTTTGAAAAATATAAATACCAAATTCAGTTACACTATTTGGTATAGTAATACTTGTTAAGCCAAAACAATTAAAAAATGCACATTTGTCAATGCTTGTAACACCTTCAGGAATAGTAATACTTGTTAAGCCTGAACAATAACCAAATGTATAAGGACCAATGCTTGTAACACCTTCAGGAATAGTAATACTTGTTAAGCTTTCACAATATCAAAATGTAGAATCTTCAATTCTTGTAACACCTTCAGGAATAGTAATACTTGTTAAGCCTGAACAATCTTTAAACGCTCTAATACCAATGCGTGTGACAGTATTTGGGATTTGAAAACCAGTCATATCTAATCCAGAAAATAGTCCATCTGTAATTTCAGTTTTGTAAATATTTTTTGGGATCATTTCTCATGATATATTTGTTTCATAAAATGCAACATCTCCAATACTTGTGACAGTATTTGGAATTGTTATACTTGTTAAGCTTGAACAATATTTAAATGCACCTTTACCAATGGTTGTGACACCTTCAGGAATAGTAATATTTGTTAAACTTGTGCAATATTCAAATGCAAAATTTTTAATGCTTGTGACACCTTTAGAAATATTAATACTAGCTAAACTTGAACAATTACTAAATGCATAATTTCCAATACTAGTAACACTATCAGGAATATTGATACTTGTTAATTTATGACAGTTCCTAAATGCGTCATTACCAATATTAATTATAGATTCACATAAAATAATTTCTGTAAGTGTTTCATTGGATTCTGAAGATGAACCTATTCCAGAAATTGATGTAGTAAATGAAGGAACAGTTAAAGTAGACTTATTTTTACCTTCTTCACTTAATCCTATAA
>CASFKH010000095.1 GCA_949295235.1 uncultured Ureaplasma sp.
AATCTAAAATACCAATATGATATAATATTTAAATATATATTTTTATTAATTTATTTATAGGAAAGGAGATATAGATTATGAGTTATATTGTAAAAAGTAAATATATTGATAATAGATTAATTACTAATGAAAATATATCTAAAAAATCAATTGGTAGATTTTACTCAAATGATAGATACTATACATTAATAAATGATTATATCGATAAAAATTTAATTTTTGTCTCAAGACCATTAGCTGCTGTTATAAAATACTTATTTAGATCTTCAAATTATAAACATGATCCTCAAATTGCAAACGGTAGATCAATATGAATGTTATTATTTGATATTTGATGTATCATTTGTGTACTTGGATTCATTGGAATGTTTATCGGTTTACTTGGTTATCCTCTTATTAAAGGTATTGTTGAAGGAGCAGGTTCAGTAACTGGAATCGGAAAAGCGATTGGTGAACAATTTGGTAATTTATTTGACCAAGGTAAAGCCGGTGGTCCTGTGATGGTTGTATTCTTGATAATCTTTTTAATATTTGCTATTTTATGATTTGTTGTTTGATTCTTTATAAGAAGAAAAAATAAACCATTAACTTTACAAGCTTATGTTGAAAAGAAAATAGGATTTATATTAATGTTCCGCGCAATTGTTAGAACAATTTGAAAAACAAAAAAAGTTGGTGGTAAAAAAATTAATAAGATGCCAAAAGTTGACATAGTATATCTAGAAAATTTTGAGGCACAAGGTGCAGAAGCTCCAAGATGACTTAATTTACAACTAATTAACTTATTAGTTTCAATTTTTGAAGATTTTTCATTAATATTCAAATTTGATACTTTAACTGATGATGAATATAATTTTATGAATAAAGTATCAAATAATGATTTTAAAAGAATTGAAATTATAAAGATTGAAGATGAAAAAAGTGCATAATGCACTTTTTTTATATTAAAGTTTATAATAATTAATATTATGGATAAATACTTACAATTAAATGTAAATACTAAAACTAATTTAAGAATAGATAAATATATTGTTGAAAATACAAATTTGTCAAGAAATAAAGTAAGTCAATTATTTGATAAAAATTTAATTATGTTAAATAATAATGTTGTAACTAAAAAAAATCAGCAACTCAACATCAATGATAAAATTACAATTAATTTAATCCAAAATAATAATAAATCAATTGATCCATTTGATAATATAGATCCAATTAATAAACAAATTAATATAATTTATAGTGATAAAGATATAATGATTTTAGATAAACCTAGTGGTCTATTGGTTTATCCTACAAATTATAATGAACCTGATACATTAGCACACAGAATTGCTTATTATTTTAAAGAAAACAACATTTTTAAAGAGGCTAATAAATTTAGATATGGAATTGTGCATAGATTAGACAAAGATACATCTGGTTTAATTATTGTTGCTAAAAATTCAATAATCTATAATCAATTACAAACAATGCTTTTAAATAATGAAATTATTCGTAAATATTATGCAATTGTTCATAATCGATTTAATGAAAATGATTTTTTATTTAAAATAAATGCTCCTATTGGAAGAGTTTATAGCAATGAAACAAGAATGAGAGTTAATGCTAAGAAAAACTTAAAAGAAGCAATTACAATCGTTAATGTTATAGAAAATATTTGCCACGATTTAGCTTTAATTGAGTGTGAATTAATAACTGGGAGAACTCACCAAATTAGAGTACATATGCAATATATAAATCATCCAATATATAATGATCCAATATATGGAATAGAAAAGCACACAAAAAGTTATAATCAATATTTATATTGCAAAAATATAAGTTTTTATCATCCTAATTCAAAAAAATTTATTAATATAAACTTAAATTTACCTGATGAATTTAAACAATTAATTGATTTAAAGAAAGGAAATAGCAATTATGAATAAATATTCACTTTTAATTGATGTCTGCACTAATAATTGTTGCTTTTCAATTTTTAATGCATCATTTAAAGATACTCTAATTTATAAAACTAATAAAAATTTAGTGGATGTAATGAATTCATTATTAGATGAATTATTAA
>CASFKH010000096.1 GCA_949295235.1 uncultured Ureaplasma sp.
AATGGTGTATTTTAATCTTGAAAATATTTTTAATTTATATGATTAGAAGAGGTTATTATGAAATATTGTGCTCTTATTTTAGGTGGAGGAAATTCAAATAGATTTGATAATAATACCAATAAATTGTTGCATAAGATTAATAGTAATAAAACAGTTCTTGAAATGTCATTAAATAATTTTTGAAATGATAATGATTGTGAAACAATAATTGTTGTATTTAATATCAATTATCAAAAAGAATTTAAAAATCTTATTGATAAAATTAAAACCACTAAAAAAATTATAATGGTTCCTGGAGGTCAATTTAGACATGATTCATTTGTAAAAGGAATTTTAAAATGTCTTGATTTTGATTATGTTATGGTACATGATGCAGCACGCCCATTTTTATCATTTGATTTGATCAATAGGATTAAATATGAATTTGATTCAAATTCTAAAATTGATGCAATAATCCCAATTTTATCAATTAGTGATAGTGTTATTCAAATTAAAGATAACAATTTAAAATATTTAAATCGAGATGAATTAAAAATTGTTCAGACTCCACAATGTTTTAAAATAGATTCAATATCAAATTTAATTAATAAAAATAATTATGATTTTGGAGATGAATTGAGTTGATTGATTTCATTAAAGAAAGTTAAAGTTAAATTAATAGATGGTGAAAAAGATAATTTAAAAATAACGTTTAAAAGTGATGTTTTAAATTAATTAATATAAAATAATTATGTATTAAGGGTAATTTTATTTATATTGAATTAAAATTAGTATAATTTATTTAGTGAATTTATACAGTAGGTAAATATGGATAATAAATATAGTGCTGAAAATATAAAAGTTTTGCAAGGTCTTGAAGCAGTTAGAAAACGTCCTGGAATGTATATTGGATCAACTGATATTAGAGGTCTTCATCATTTGGTTTGAGAAATTGTTGATAATTCAATTGATGAAGTAATGGCCGGGTTTGCTACTGAAATTATTGTAACATTATATAAAAATAATTATATAAGTGTTCAAGATAATGGTCGTGGAATTCCAACCGATATTAACCCAACTACTAATTTAAGTGGTGTTGAAACTGTTTTAACAATTCTTCATGCTGGTGGAAAATTTGATGACTCTGTTTATAAAACTGCAGGTGGATTACATGGTGTTGGATCATCAGTCGTAAATGCATTAAGTGATTCATTGTTGTGTGAGGTATATAGAGATCATAAAATTCATCAAGCTAAATTTGCACATGGTGGAGATATTATTCAACACTTGACTGAAGTTGGTAATACTAATAAAAAAGGAACATTTATTAAGTTTCATCCTGATCCTGCAATTTTTGGTAATTTACAATTTAATTCTTCAATTATTAAAGAAAGATTACTTGAAAGTGCATTTTTATTTAATGGTTTAAAGATTGTTTTTATTGATGAAATAAATAATACAAAAGATGTATTTGAAGCTAAGAACAATTTAGCTGATTTTGTTTCATATATTAATCATTCAAAAAGAACTTTATCTCCAATTATAAGTTACAATGGATCTTTTAATAATATTTCAGTTTCAGTTTCCTTCCAATATACTGACAATTTGAATGAAATCATTGTATCCTTTGCTAATTCTATTAAAACCATTGAAGGAGGATCTCATGAGAATGGTTTTAAAACAGGATTATCTAATGCTATTAATAGTTATGCTCGTAAATGAAAATTATTAAAGGATAAAGATAAAAATTTAGATGGAGATGATATTAGAGAAGGGATTACTGCAATTGTTTCAGTTTGTGTCCCTGAATCACTAATTACTTATGAAGGGCAAACAAAAAATAAACTTTTTACTCCTGAAGCTTTAGATGTTGTTAAAAAACTTTCTGAAGAACAAATCGGTTATTGATTAGATGCACATAAAAATGAAAGTTTTTCTATAATTAAGCAAATAATATCAAATAGAGATGCAAAGCTTGCTGCTAAAAAAACTAGAGATACACTCAAAAAAACAAAAGGAAAAACAGCTGAAAAAATTTTGAGTTCAAAACTAACTCCAGCTCAATCAAAAGATGCTAATTTAAATGAATTATTTTTAGTTGAAGGAGATTCTGCGGGTGGATCTGCTAAACTTGGAAGAAACAAAAAACATCAAGCAATTTTACCATTAAAAGGTAAAGTAATTAATGTAGAAAAAGCAAAATTATCAGATGTATTAAAAAATGAAGAAATTGGTACAATTATAACTTGTTTAGGAACTGGAATTGGAAAAGATTTTGATATTTCAAAATTAAAATATAATAAAGTAATAATTATGACTGATGCTGATGTTGATGGTTCTCATATTCAAGCATTATTATTAACAATGTTTTATCGTTTTATGAGACCATTAATTGAACATGGTCATGTTTACTTAGCAATCCCACCACTTTATAAAATATCTAAGAAAAGCGATTCTTCTAAATTTAAATATGCATGAAATGAAGAACAATTAGAAGAATGTAGAAAAGAATTTAAAAGCTATGAAATTCAACGTTATAAAGGTTTAGGTGAGATGAATGCTGATCAATTGTGGGAAACCACAATGAATCCCGAATTTAGAGTATTATTAAAAGTTGATATTGAAGATATAATAGCTGCTGATATTCAAGTTGATACATTAATGGGTGAAGATGTATCTGTTAGAAAAAAATGAATTGATGAAAATATTAATTTTGAATATGATGACTAGTTAGGTAAAATATGGAAAATAATAAAATTATTAAACAACCTTTATCAATAATTATTGGAGATTGTTTTGGAAAGTATGCAAAATATATTATCCAAGATAGAGCAATTCCTGACGCAAGAGATGGATTAAAACCAGTTCAAAGACGGATTTTATATGCTATGTATGAACTTGGTTTAACTTTTGATAAACCATATAAAAAATCTGCAAGAACTGTTGGTGAAGTTATTGGTAAATATCACCCACATGGTGATTCATCAATTTATGAATCAATGGTTAGAATGTCTCAATCTTGAAAAAGTAATTTACCACTTTTAGATATGCATGGTAATAATGGTTCAATTGATGGAGATAGTCCTGCAGCAATGCGTTATACAGAATGTAGATTATCTTCTGTTTCTAATTTAATGTTAGAAAATATTAAGAAAAACACTGTTGATTTTACTTATAATTTTGATGATTCTGAAAAAGAACCAACA